>CAUCSW010000153.1 GCA_958445555.1 uncultured Clostridia bacterium
CTACCGTCAATATCGACGCAGAGGCGGCGAAGAAGTGGATCGCGAACGGCGCTCAGCCGACCGATACCGTTAAGGCTCTTCTTAAAAAGAACGGCGTTCTTTAATCAGAAACGGAGGCAAACAGCATGAAGGATCTTTTGATTTCGATCGCTTCCGGCCTGGTTGATGAGCCCGACAAGATTACCGTTATCGAAGACGCACCCGATGAAGAAGGAATAATCGTCTTTCATCTGAAGGTTGCCGAAGGCGATGTCGGACGGGTGATCGGAAAGCAGGGAAGAATAGCAAAGGCTATTCGTACCGTTATGCGTGCCGCCGCCAATCGACAGAACGCGAAGGTAGCAGTAGAGATCGACTGAACCGTACCCCTCTGTGCCGCAAAGTGTTGCTTTTGCGGTGCTGAGGGGTATGCTTTTCGGAGGAATTATAATGATAAAACCGTACCTTGAAGCCGGCAAAGCGGTCGGCACACACGGTCTTCGCGGAGAAGTACGGGTCGAATCGTGGTTCGATACGCCCGAAGACCTCTGTAAGATTAGGGAATTATATCCCGAGCCTGACGGCGGCACACCGTTTAAGGTTGAAAAATCAAGAGTGCACGGTAAGATAGTGTTGATAAAGCTTTGCGGATACGATACGATCGAAGATGCCGAGACACTGCGCGGCAAGATCCTCTATGTTGCAAGAAATGACGCTCTTTCACTCCTTGAAGACGGCAAAAGCTTTATACAGGATATAATCGGCTGCTCGGTGTTTGATGCCGATACAAACGAGCTTCTCGGCGTGGTTGACGATATTATCACCGGCATAGCAAACGATGTCTGGTGCGTTAAAAAGGACGGCAGGGAATACTTGGTCCCCGCCATTGACGAAGTGATCATAGAAAAAAGCCCTGAGCTTGAAAAGGTAACAATCAGACCCTTGAAAGGAATTTTCGACGATGAGAATTGACATTCTCACCCTTTTCCCCGAAATGTGCGAAAAGGTACTCGGTGAGAGCATAATAGGCAGAGCGCAGAGATCGGGTGCGATCGATCTGCGCTGCAGAAATATCAGGGATTATGCGGGCAATAAGCACAACCGTGTCGACGATACGCCGTACGGCGGCGGTATGGGAATGATAATGCAGGCGCAGCCGATATATGACTGCTATAATTCCGTGCTTGACGGAGAAGAGCATGTGCACCTGATATATATGTCCCCGAAGGGTAAGACACTGACCCAGCAAAGAGCTATGGAACTGTCAAAGCTTGACAGATTCGTTATACTCTGCGGACATTACGAAGGCGTCGACCAGCGGGTGATAGATGAGATCGTGGATGAGGAGATATCGATAGGAGATTATGTCCTGACAGGCGGCGAGTTGCCGGCACTCGTGCTGACCGATGTTGTTTGCAGGATGGTACCCGGTGTTTTGCCCGAGGATATCTGCTTTGAAGAGGAAAGCCATTTTTCGGGACTTCTTGAGTTCCCGCAATATACAAAGCCCGCCGAATGGCACGGGAAAAAGGTGCCCGATGTTCTCCTTTCCGGTCATCATAAGAATATTGCCGAATGGAAAAGGAAAAAATCAATAGAGGAGACCGAATTGCGCAGACCGGATCTTCTGAGCAGATCAAAGTCGGAATAACCGTCGTTTGGCCCGGAATGAAACGGCATATGTAATAATGGGATTACGAATGCGGAACAACGAATTTCGGGTGATCAATACAACCTGAATGTCTGCTTTGTGCGGCTCGGTCACGCAACATATTGTGTAACCCGGCGGGGTGAATCGTGCCGATGACACTATTTCCATACTGTTATTGGATGTCATTTTATACAAACCGCGCATTTGTTTTTTGTCGCCGTTTGGCGATTTATGAGAAGTTTTGGAAAAGCCTTTATTTTCGATTGACTAAGTGTCCCGAAATGATATAATGATAACAGGTGTTTATACAATTTGCATATAATTTAACTTTTATATTTCATTATTGTTCCAAAAGTTTTCAACAGCTCAATGTGATAGGAGAAAAAAGCAATGTTTGTAAAAGATGTAACCGTAGAAAATCAGGTAGGTCTTCACGCGCGCCCGGCAACCTTCTTTATTCAGAAGGCAAACGAGTTCAAGTCATCAATATGGGTGGAAAAAGAAGAGCGCAGAGTAAACGCAAAAAGCCTTCTCGGTGTCCTTTCGCTCGGTATCGTAAGCGGCACTTCTATCCGCATAATCGCAGATGGAAGCGATGAAAAAAACGCAGTAGAGTCTCTTGTAAAACTTGTTGAATCGGGGTTTGCAGAATAAGCACACTCAAGCAGTGTCCCTGTACGGACTCTTTTTAGCGACGACAATGCAAAGATCGAAATAGCGGAAATTATAAAAAAGACTGCCTGTAGGCAGTCTTTTTTTGTGTCCTTGAAAAAAGCGGCGCCCTTGCTTTGTAACGCCACACGGCAGGCTCTTTTTGCGGCATCTCCGTGCTCGTTATGCCTGTCGGATCGTTTAGTTATATCCGTAAATGCCGCGAACCGACACTTCACCGGACATGACTCTTTTTTCTTCGCCGTTCACCGCGATAATAAGCTCTCCGTCATCGGCGATCCCGACGGCATCGGCAACGAATTCATCGGAAGCGGTAATGATTTTAACTTTTTTTCCTACTGTTATGCAGTTATCGGAAAACTCACTTATAATATCATCCCAGGGCATTGAGAGGACATTGATAATCTCCTTTGTTATGTCGGCGGAAAGTCGGTCTGCGGACGGGATCCTTCCCGTTAAGGAGAAGCATGACCCCGCATAAGGTAATCCGAGCGCCTTAAAATCAGTGTCGCTTTGTGCTAAATTTACACCTATACCGATTGCAAATCCGGGATGCGCCGCTTCACAAAGAATACCCGCAAGCTTTTTTCCGTCAAGCAATATGTCATTGGGCCATTTAACAGAGCAGTCCTTGGTACACGCTGCACTTAATGCTCTTCTGACACCTACTGCGGCGATTATCGGAATGCGCTCGGGTCTTATTTCGTCGGTGAGGTATACCGACATTGCAAGCCCTTTCCCGTCGCAAGCCCAGCTTCTTCCTCTGCGGC
>CAUCSW010000154.1 GCA_958445555.1 uncultured Clostridia bacterium
AACCCCCGACCTGCTGATTACAAATCAGCTGCTCTACCAACTGAGCTACACCAGCAATTCAGAGCGCTAAAATACTATAACACAATTAGCCGTCAATGTCAATACCATTTTTCGACCGATTCGTGTTTTTTGATCAAGGCGCCGCTTTTAACCGTCAGAGTCGCCCTTTTTTGCCCTCAAATGGAACAGAGGGCATCATCGCGCGGCGGCACCCCGATGTGCCGTTGTAAGGTTGATTTTTCCGAGATCATATTATCTCGGCCCGACGGTGCCCGATCCGGCTTTGCGGCGACAAAAATGTGACGGGGAAATCAGAAGTGACCGTGCGGGGAAAGCGTTCGGGTAATTGACGCGGCGGACGCCGCTATATCTGTACTTCGATCCCGCACAGGCAGTTCTCGACCCACAGTTTTGCCACTTCCCTCGGCAGACCGCTTTCGGATGAAAGACTGTCTATCGTGACGCTGCCGGACGAAATGTCTATTTCGTTTCCGAGTATAAGGAATGCGGCAAACAGGTCCGCCTCCCTCTCGTATTTACCGAGTGACATATAAGTCGATTCACTCAAAAACAATGCGTTTACCGCACCGTGCAGCATCATATGCCCGAGCTCATGCGCTATGCAATAGTCGATCATATCCTCCTGCAACGAAGTGTTCACTATAATCGCATAACCCTCACCGTTTGAATACAGAAACGCGTTTGTTTTCTCGGGCAGTTCGCACCTCACGATGGGGATCTTCATACATTCACAGATCTTTCGCGGCGATTCGGTACCGCATATAGATCTCAGTTCATTCGTCAGTTTGTATATTCTCTCTGCTGATTCGGTCATTTTCTTTTTCTTTGCGCTGCGCGTTGAATACGACTTCCGCTGCCACACACATAGCGTCAAAAAGCTTGTCTGTCTCCTCACTGTTGATCGGCACACCGTTGAACATAAGTCCCTTTGCCGAGCGGACCTGATTACGCATCTCATTGAGCATATTTCTGACATCCTGCCCCGCGTCGGTTCCTATAAGGTAGCCCGCCGAAACATTGAACAAAGCGCACATGGCGAGTATCGTTTCGATGGGTGGCTCTCTTCGACCCTGTTCGTACATACCTATAGAACTCTGTGAAATACCGAGGCGATCTGCAAGCTGTTGTTGTGTAAGATTATTTAGCACGCGCAGCTCTCTTAACCGCTCACCGCAAACGCTCATGGTCATTCCCTCCGGTTTTTTGATTTCATCGACATTATAACACATTTTGTGTAGTAATGCAATACCAAATATCACAAAAGTTGCCGCAACGTTGTGTTACAATTGTCGCAATTTTCAGAACTCTACACAAATCGTGATAATTCGACACTAAACATCTTGATTTTTAACACTATATGTGATACTATCATATTTGCGGCGAGGGTGCGGCAAATTCCCTCATCGCAGAATAACACATATCGTGTAGGAGTGGTAGAAATGACACTTTACGAATTGGGAGAGGAGTACCTTGACCGTTCAGCCCGCCTGACAGACAGGATACACATCCTCTCAAAACAGAAAACACAACTTGAAGGAAACAGATTGCTTGAATTAAAAAGAAGAATTCTTGCTTTGTATACCGACGCCTCCGATTGCCGTAATACTGCGCGCAAACTGATGAATTACTACGAAAGGATGAGCAAAGATGAACCGAACAACCTTTAGTCTTGAAATATTCGGCGATCGAATGAAGCCCACAAACTATCTTGCGGGAGATACAAACGAAAAGCAGATACATTATTTAAAAGATCAACTGAAGCGAGCCATAGACAGCGAGCTTACGGATAAGCAGCGCGAGATCCTCAATATGTTCTATTTCGGAGGAATGAGCGTTACCGAGATTGCAGACAACTGCGGCGTGAACAAGTCCACCGTCTCCCGTCATTTAAAAAGAAGCAGAGAAAAGCTTCATGATGTTCTGAGTTACGGATTCTCCCCTGTGTGGAGGGATTGACACCATTCAATTTGAGTAAAACCGTTAAATAGCAATCAGTTAAAAGAGAAGCTGTGGGATTTTCGGCATTGAGACACCGTTTGATCGGATATTGCTATTGTCGGTCGGCACGGACAGAAACGTTTTTTTGCGCGGTCCGCGCCGACCCCTGCCGTTTTCGTCGCCGATGATACTGCCGATACGGCGCTTTAAATAAAAAAAAGCTCCCGCTTAATACCATATCAAGCGAGAGCTTTTATTTATTATCGCAAGTCTCGAAAGGCAGAGGGCTCACAAAGTCCTGCACTTAATCATCAAAGATCTGAGCATATTTTTTGTTTTTTCCGACATATTTGAGTATTTCTCTTCCCGCAGTCATAAAATAGGGATAATCCTCAAGTGCAGGTGCGAGTTTTTCGAATTCGGCAGTCTTTCCCTTAAATGCTCCGGCAACTATCACGCCGCAGATCAGTTCCGTTGTTGAGCGGTCACAATTGTAATAAACTTCACCGAGCATCTTGAAGGTCTTTTCAAGTGCCTTTCTGTTGGCGTCAAAATCGTCGGTCATTTGAGAAAGCTTCGGCACGATCGTTTGCTTCATAAAGGTTATCGGACAATAGCTGCCTATCGATGCCACATGCTCCCTATAGTCGTCCTTGAACTGAGGAAAGACCGCAAGAAGCTTTTGAGTGAGCGATTCAGCTCCGTGCTGCTCGCCTGCTGCAGACCTCGTCGGCATTGCGACCGATGAGGTTCCGTGCGTCGGTTTCTTTATACCGAGTTTCACAGATACCGCCGAGGCAAAGTCCTCTCCTATGATGACGGCATCGTTCTTGTTCTCACCTTCAAAAAGCCAGCTTGAGAGCTCGACGGGCTCACCGTTTGCCGCCTTGTCGACATATTCAAGTATGAACTGCTTTCGTTCGTCATCGTATTTCACATTGAAGTCGGCGTTTTCACCGGTGAATTTTCCCTCCGCGGTGTTGCACTTAAACCCGTTAGCAGACAGAATTTCACCGCATGCCGAGGAAACAATATTAAAGATCGCTGTATCCATGATATCTCCTTAAACCTGTCAATCCGTACCGCTTCG
>CAUCSW010000155.1 GCA_958445555.1 uncultured Clostridia bacterium
GTACATGCGGGCACAGTTTCTGCGTATCTCCCGCGGCGCTGTGCCCGCATTCCTTGAAGAAAAGACTCGCGAATTCATCGAGGCAATGGATGACGATCTTAACACTGCGGACGCAATCGGCGTTCTCTTCACGCTTGCGAAGGAGATCAACATCCTTTCGAACGACCCCTCAACGGGCAAGGCGACGCTCAGCGCCTGTCTTGACCTCTTTAATGAGCTTTGCGATGTGCTCGGCATCTTGTATGTCGGAGAAGAGGACATAGACAGCGAGATCGAAGCTCTTATCGAAGAGCGTACCGCCGCAAGAAAAAATCGCGATTTCAAGCGTGCCGACGAGATCAGGGATGAGCTCAAGGCAAGGGGTATCATTCTTGAGGACACTCCCCAGGGGGTAAAATGGAGCAGGCAATGATAAGGCGTGAGCCTCTTTCCGCCGAATACGGGATATATGTCAGTGACGAGCACTCCTTCGGTACCGATGCGGTACTGCTTGCCGACTTTGCCTCTCGCGGCAGGAAAGGGCTCAAAGCGGTCGATCTCGGAACGGGATGCGGAATCATACCGATGCTTATGATAAAACGGGGCGCCGTTTCGGAAGTGACGGGTCTTGAGATAAGTGCCGCCGCCTGCTCTCTTGCGGACAGAACGATAAAGGAAAATTCGGTGCAGGGGACCTTCGGGGTCATAAACTGTGACCTTCGTGTGCTGCCGTCGGAGCTCAAAAAAGGATATTTTGACCTTGTGACCTGCAATCCGCCTTACAAGGCGGCGGGTGCCGGCATTGTCAGTCGGAGCAAAGCCGATCGTGTGGCAAGGCATGAGACCGAGTGCACTCTCGGGGATGTCTTTACTGCGGCGGCAAAGCTGCTGCGGTTTTCGGGGAGGTTGTGCATATGCCAGCGTCCCGAAAGGTTAGCCGATATTTTTGTTTCGATGAGGGAGGCGGGCATCGAACCGAAGAGGTTCCGCGAGGTTATACAACGCGAGGGCGGAAAAGCCTGGCTCGTGCTTGTCGAAGGCAGGCTCGGCGGAAGATCCGGGATCGAAACAATGCCCCCTTTATACATCGAAAAGGACGGAATCCTGTCGCCCGAGATGATCGATATATACGGAGAATACAAGAAAGGACACGGTGAAGGAGTATGAGCGGGAAGCTGTTTGTCGTAGGAACACCGATAGGTAATCTTTCCGACTTTTCGCCCAGAGCCGTCGACACGCTGAAGTCGGTCGATTTTATCGCCGCGGAAGACACCCGTGTCACCCTGAAGCTTCTCAACCGTTTCGAGATTGAGACACCGATGATAAGCTATCACGAGCACAACAAGGCGGCAAAAAACGAGCTCATTGCGGATCGCATTCTTTCGGGTGAGAGCTGCGCTCTTGTCACCGATGCAGGGATGCCTGCGATCTCCGATCCGGGTCAGGAGCTTGTGGATCACTGTCTTGCCCGCGGTGTCGCGGTAGAGTCGGTTCCGGGGCCTTCGGCTCTGATCACCGCGCTTGCGATCTCGGGAATGCCCTCGGGCAGGTTTTCGTTTGAGGGATTCCTATCCGTCAACAAAGTCCAGCGGGCGGAGCATCTTGCACTTGTAAAGGATGATCCGAGGACGCTCATTTTTTATGAAGCACCGCACAAGCTCACCGCTACATTGTCGGCGATGCTGCGGGAATTCGGAAACCGAGAGATCGCGCTCGTAAAGGAGCTTACAAAGCTTCACGAGACCGTTGAAAGAACCACCCTTGCCGCGGCGGCGGAAAAGTACGCCGATGAGGAGCCGCGCGGAGAGTATGTGATAATAGTTCACGGTGCCGAAAAGTGTGAGCAAAGCGAATACAGTCTTTCGGATGCGGTGGAGTTGGCAAAAAAATACAAAAACGAGGGAATGGGAGCGAGCAGCGCCGCGAAGCTTGCAGCGAGCGAAACGGGTTTTAAGAAGAGCGACATATACAAGGAGCTGCTTTGATCGGGGCTTGATGATCGAAGCACGGCACGGCACTGCGCCCCGCCCTGTAGGGCGGGGCGCAGTGCGTCGGGGCGGAGCCGTGTGTGGTCTTGAGCGGCAATCCCGCCGCTCAATACTCGAGGCAGCGCCGCGGCGCGCCGAAGGCGCGCTAAAAAAAACGGGCAAATTGCCGCAGATCAAGTGAACCGAACGCCGGCGGCGTTCTTCGGTGCACTGTTGCTTGCTGCGGAATTTGCCCGTTTTATTTGCGCCCTCCCGAATGAGGGCGCGCGGCGCTGCCGTAACCGCCGGTTTCCATTTGCCCTTCGGCTCTGAAACGGCTGTTGTTTTTACATTGATCTGGCTTACGGGAGTCGGCTTATTCCGAGGTCAACGCCCTGACAGGATCCTTGCGTGCCGCAATTCCCGAAGGAATAAGTCCGGCTATAAAGGTAAGGAACATACTTACGGCTATTAAGACGATAGCGGCGGTCGGCGAAAGAATGGCGTTGAGATTGGATATTCCGGTAAGGGAATGGAGCACCGCATTGACCGCAAGTATCAGCAGCAGCGTTATGCCTATTCCTATAACGCCCGCCACAAAGCCGACCGTCAGGGTCTCGGCATTGAAAACGCGTGATATATCCCGCTTCGACGCACCGATCGCCCTTAATATGCCTATTTCCTTTGTGCGCTCAAGTACCGAGATATAGGTTATGATGCCTATCATTATCGAAGATACCACAAGTGAGATAGCCACAAATCCGACAAGGACATATGATATCACATCTATTATGGTAGTCACGGATTTTATGAGCATACCGACCGTGTCGGTGTAGGTTATCTGGTCTGCCTTGTCGCGCGAAGAGTTGTATTCCTTAATGATCTCGGTTATACGATCCTTAGATTCAAAATCTTTAGGATAAATGTAGATTGCATTCGGCTTCTCGACATCTACATATCCGAGCTTTTCAAGAAGGTCTTCCTTTGTGGAAAGAAGATTCTCATTTGCGTACTTGAGCAGCTGCTCATCGCTCAGCACGGTTGCATATGCCGAGTATTCGGGACTTGCGGCAAGCATTGCGCGAAGTGTCGGCAGTGCCTCC
>CAUCSW010000156.1 GCA_958445555.1 uncultured Clostridia bacterium
TCGTCGATATCCGCATCGCGGAGCTGCTTATCCATTCCCGGCATCATCGAAAGCAGGGACTTGAGTGAGCCCATCTTCTTAATGCTCTTGAATTGATCAAGCAGGTCATTCATATCGAATTTGTTCTGCTCAAGGCGCTTTGCAGTCTCTTCAGCCGCCTTCTTATCAAGTTCGCTCTCCGCTTTTTCTATAAGTGAAAGGACATCGCCCATTCCGAGGATTCTGGAAGCCATTCTGTCGGGATGAAAAACATCAAGATCATCAAGCTTTTCACCTGTACCGACAAATTTGATCGGCTTGCCGGTGACCGCTCTGACCGACAGTGCTGCACCGCCTCTCGTATCGCCGTCGAGCTTTGTAAGTATTACACCCGTGATCTCAAGGCGTTCATTAAACGCCTTTGCTATATTAACGGCATCCTGACCCGTCATTGAATCGATAACAAGCAGTATTTCGTTTACCTCGACAGCTTTTGTCACACGTGTGAGCTCTTCCATAAGCTCTTCATCTATGTGCAGTCTGCCTGCAGTATCGAGGATCATATAATCATACCCGTGATCGCGTGCAAAC
Source organism: uncultured Clostridia bacterium (assembly GCA_958445555.1). Classification (GTDB taxonomy): domain Bacteria; phylum Bacillota; class Clostridia; order Oscillospirales; family Acutalibacteraceae; genus RGIG7384. The sequence continues at coordinate 571 of CAUCSW010000156.1, forward strand.
CTCATAGCTTCCGCCGCGGTCTTTTCAGGCTTCTGAGCTCCTCTTTCAAAAACGGGGACGCCGATCTTGTCGCCGAGCACCTTAAGCTGATCTATTGCGGCAGGTCGGTAGATATCAAGAGCTGCCAGCATCGGGCGGTTTCCCGCTGCTTTGAGTCTCTTTGCAAGTTTTGCGGAGTGGGTCGTCTTACCCGAGCCCTGGAGGCCGCACATCATAATGACGGTCGGGATACGCGATGCGGTATTTATTCGCGCCGCCTCGCCGCCCATGAGAGCACAAAGCTCATCCCTTACCACCTTCACCACGGTCTGCGCCGGGGTAAGGCTTTCCATAACGCGCTCACCGATACATTTTTCGGTGCAGGAATTTGAAAAATCCTTTGCCACCTTATAGTTGACATCGGCTTCAAGAAGTGCAAGGCGAACCTCACGCATTGCATCCTTTACATCCGACTCGCTCATTTTACCTTTGGAACGAAGTTTTTTAAATACCGATGAAAGCTTATCCTGAAGACCTTCAAATGCCATTGCGCACACCGCCTTTCATGTCAGAGTTCATCTATATAAGCGCCGAGCGCCGTACAATCACCCGAGGACAAAGCGTCGGAATAAAGCGAACGAAGCTTTGCTGCTTTATCTATCATGCCGAGTTTTTCTTCATATTCGGAAAGACACTGCTCCGCGCGCTTTATAGCATCTCTTACGCCCTGGCGTGTCATTCCCTGATTTTCCGCGATCTCGGAAAGCGACAGATCGAGATCGTAATATTCGGAGATCATTTCCGCCTGCTTTTCGGGCAGAAGCTTGCCGTAATATGCGAGCAAAAGTGAAAATCCGAGATCCTTTTGCATTTTTTGCACCTGCCTGTAAAGCAATTTTCTTTACACTTGTGTTATTATAACCGCACATTGCCGAATTGTCAAGCTATTTTTTGCTTAATATGCAGCGTGTGCCCCTTCATCGTTCTCGTGTGACGACCCGTCGCGACTGCAGTCTGCTTTTTTTTGGTTCGGGAATACAGAAAGATGTTCGTCAAAGCTATTCAACAAATTTGAATTTACGGTATTGAAAACAGATGTATTATAAAATATAATAGTATTTGTACGCTCGCGGTGACAAATATCGACAAATACCGTTATCCTTCGATAAGTATCGCAAGTGTGCCGTTAATTCGCTCGCAAGTGTGCATGCAAGCGTTCGTCGGTTTGCATGCACCTTAGAATATGCCGGCGCTCATATGTAAGCGAGTGAGCGGCAACAAAAAACAAACCAAGAATCCGCAACACGGAGTAATGATAATGACAAGATCAATAAAATCGGCGGCTTTGCTGCTTATATGTATTCTGACCGCAGTACCGTTATTGTCAAGCTGCGGCAAACAATTTTCAATGTCGTGCAGAATGGGAGAATACCCGGTTTCTCTTGACCCGCAGGTGGCATCGAACCGCGTTCAGCTGACGATCGCCGGCAATGCCTTTGAGGGTCTGTTAAGGCTCGGCGCAGACGGAAAACCGAGTGCCGGAGCCGCAGAAAGTTGGACCGTCAGCACTGACGGTCTTACCTACACCTTTAAGTTGAAAAATGACCTTACCTGGTCCAACGGCGACAATCTTACCGCAGACGATTTCGTCTTCGGACTGGAGCGCGCCACGCTCGCCTCAACAAAAGCCGCATACGGTTATCTGCTTAAGAGCATTCGGGGTGCAGCCGATCGGCTATCCGGTAAGGATTCTCCTCTCGGTGTGCACGCGCAAAACGAAAGCACCGTTGAGATAACACTTGCTTCGCCGGATGACGGATTTTTATACGCGTTGTGCCACCCGGTAGCCTCTCCCTGCCCACGCTCCTACTTCAACGATTGCGGCGGCAAATACGGTATCGGGGCAAAAATGATAATAAGCAACGGGGTCTATAAAATATCCTATACCGCCGAAAACGAAAAGGTCAGGATATCAAAAAACGCAAAATACAACGGTTTGGCCAAAGCAAAATGTACATCCGTGGATTTTTCATTTAAGGCAATAGCGGCTGATAAGAATCTCAACGATCTGATCGCAAAGGGCAGTTGGGATATTACCGAGGCGGACGGAGCTGCGGCGGCAGCTGCAAAAGCAGCGGGTATGAATACCTTTGAATACTGCGATTCGGCGTATTACCTGTTGTTCAATCCCTCATCGGTCATATTCAAAAAGCCCGAGATCCGAACAGCATTTGCTTCGCTGACTTCATTTGAAAGCATAGATGGGACGGTCCCGATGACCACTCTGTTGCCCAAAGACCTCACGCTCTGCAACTACCCGCTCAGCGAGGTCGAGGGACTATCGGAATTCGAAACATCCGTCAGTGCGGATTCGGCAAGGCAGTTGTTCCTCAAAAACGCCGGCAATTCACTTTTGGAGGCGCTGAACGGTTCTTTTCTTCTTACGGAAGACGATCCGTTTATCGTCGAATGTCTGAAGCCGACTGCCG
>CAUCSW010000157.1 GCA_958445555.1 uncultured Clostridia bacterium
CGAACCCCGGACCGACCGGTTATGAGCCGGTTGCTCTAACCAACTGAGCTAATGGCCCGTCTCCTGTTTCGGCGACTTGTATATTATATCATAAAAAACATATTTGTCAACCGTAATTTGCCGTCCTTCGAAAATTTTTACGGTGCTCTGAGGTCGGTTCGGCCCTTCCCTGCGCACATTCGAAGACAGGGTGCCTTTTTTATAAACGATCCGACACAAGCGTGGTGGGACGGCAAGAGTGCCCCGATCGCTTTATCGGGACAAAACGATCGGGGCGTAATGATCGATTTTCTTATTTCTTTTTTCGTGTCAGGCAGGCACCTGCGATCGATCCTGCGAGGGCAATGGGTGCGATTCGGACGAACACCCATTCAAAAGCATGGATCACCGTACCCGCAACCGCCGTTTCGGGGTGACTGTAATCCCACGACAGGTATTCGCTGCCCCACGCAATCAGGGCTGCATATACCGCGACTATGATCGCGCACAACAGTATAAAGGTCCAATGCAGCACCCTTTGTCTTATTGCCTTACGGCGTGCAAGCTGCAGGTTTATCACCTCAAGCTTCTCCGATATCGTCTTCAGATCATCGGTCTTTTCTTCGGCGACCGTCTCTCCTATCAGGGTGCTTACGGGCGTTTCAAGCGTCTGTGCGAGTGATACGAGCATATCGGCATCGGGGACCGAAAGACCCTGCTCCCATTTTGATATTGTTTGTCTCACAACATTCAGTTTTATCGCAAGCTCCTCTTGCGACAATCCTTTTGACCTTCTGACGGCTTTGATGTTTTCGCTGAGCATTTTGTCAACTCCTTTCGGGTGCTATTATAGCGAAATACCGCTGTTGCGGCAAGCAATGCAGATTAACATTGCGGAGTTAGGGACTGCACATTCAAAAAAGTTTCTAATCGGGAAGGCGTTTTCACTCCCCACATAGCGGGTGGTTTTTTGCTTCGGACTTCCTCAGTTCTCAACCGACTAAAGCCATAAATAAAGGCTGATTCGCATTGCGCGGATCAGCCGGGATATCGGTTTATTTATTTTCTCCGTTGATCACCTTTGCGGAGCGGCGCTCCTCGGGGATTATCTCCCCCGCTTTCATAAGTGCCGACTTTGTAAGCACCGGTCCGACAAGTTCATAAATGAGCACCGAGAAAAGTATTATATTTCTGATGATACCGCCCTCGACCGAACCGAGCTCCATAGCGGAGACCGACATTCCGAGTGCAACACCCGCCTGAGGAAGCAGGGTTATTCCGAGATACTTCACGATCATCGGATCGCATCCCATAAGCTTTGATGTAATCGAAGTGCCGGTGATCTTTCCCAACGAGCGGAATATGATATACACCACTCCGACACCGACTATGGCAAGACTGCCGAACACGCTCAGCTCAAGTTCCGCACCGCTTATCACGAAGAAGAGTATAAAGAGAGGGGTCGTCCAGCGGTCTACCCTGTCCATAAGTTCCTCTGACGACTCGCAGGTGTTGCAGAATACCGTTCCGAGCATCATACAGGTAAGGAGCGAGGACATACCTATCGTGACTGCTCCCACTTTTATCTCGATCATTGTAAGAGCAACGGTAAGGATAACGAATGTTACCGACACCGAAAGTCTCTTGCTGCGCGAATGGAAAAGCTTTTCCACCTGCGAAAAGACATAACCGAGAATCGAGCCCACGACTACCGATGTGACTATTTCGATAAGCGGATTGACAACGATCGATACGACATCCACAGTTCCGCTTACCATTCCTTTTGATATTCCGAACGACACCGCAAAGACTATGAGTCCTACCGCATCATCAAGAGCTACTATAGGAAGGAGTATGTCGGTCAGTTTTCCTTTAGCCTTATACTGACGCACGACCATAAGTGTAGCCGCAGGGGCGGTGGCTGCCGCGACCGCACCGAGCGTTATTGCCGCGCTGACGGGAAAAACATCTTCGCCGAGGATAAGGCTCAGCACAACGAGCGCGACATCGACAAACAGTGTTGCGGTAAGCGCCTGAACGACTCCTATTATCGTTGCCTGTTTTCCGATCTTACGAAGCTGGGATATACGGAATTCGTTGCCCATTGAAAAGGCGATGAATCCCAACGCGACATCCGAGATGACCTTGAAACGGCCCACATAATCGGCGGATGTAAATCCTAATCCCTCAACGCCGATAAGGGTGCCGAGCTGACCGAGACAGTAAGGTCCTATCAAAACACCGGCAAAAAGGTAGCCCGTAACCGCGGGCAATCCGAGCGGTTTTACCACACGGGACATAAGCAGTCCCGCGGTAAGTGCTATTGCAATACTGAGCAGTATATACATTTTATTTTCCTTCTTCTTTTCGCGCGAATAGCCGAAGCGAATTTTGATGAGCACACTCAATTTGTTTTTGAGTCGCCCGATTCGACAACTTTTATATTGTAGTACTTTTAAGATCGTTTGTCAAACACGGCGGCAAATGTTTTTTTATTTACTTTTATCTGCAAGACCGCCCCACGCCGTAACGGCGCGGGGCGGTCGATCGTTCAATTTTTTTGCCGCTTTTTTACCGACTTCACGATAATACTGCAGACAACAAGGGTCATTCCTGCACCGAGTGCCGCTCCGAAAAGGTCGCAGGCGACATCAAAGAGCTCAAAAGCTCGCCCGGGCACGGTTATCTGGTACAATTCGTCGCAGACAGATACCGTGAGCCCGGCGGCTGCCGAAATGGGAAATCGATATTTTTTGATCTTCTTATAGTTGAGTGTAACCGCCGCCAAAGTCACGCCGAGCATGGCATATTCCGAGATATGTCCGCCGACACGAATGGCGGAATGCATTTTTTCCAGCACCGCCTGTTTATCTTCGGGGTTCATATCCTTAAACCCTTTTATGAAAAGGTCGGCAAACCGTTCGGAGACACCGATGCTTCTGACCGAAGATTCATCGGCAGTTTCGGACGACATAAATAATATCAGGCACACGCAGGCGGCTGCCGCCGCCCAGCATACACATTTTACGATCAACTGTTTCAT
>CAUCSW010000158.1 GCA_958445555.1 uncultured Clostridia bacterium
AGAGGCGCTTATATTCCTTCCTCACCCTCACCTTGTCGATCACCGCAAGAACAAAGGTCAGTATCGCCACAGTTGCCATAACTATCGAAACCGCGCCGAACCTAATAAAGTATTGCTTCATTGACACCAGCATGCCATAATTTGAAATCAGATTTATGATCGCCGCAGCCGCGAGCGTGATCGATTCAATTACCCTCTTGCCGACAAATGACAACACCGTCGATGATGCTATCAAGACAAGGGTTATTGATAATAAGAGGATATTTCTCTTTGTTGCGACCTCGTTCATATATTCCCTTTTGTCCGAGAGAAAGATCGCTTGCCCGACGATCGCTATAAGATCGACGATGGCGGCGTAAGCGGACGCAGCGTATTTTATAAAAGCGAGAATACTACCGAGAAAGCCGCCGGTTTTTTCCGCACTGCGGGCATACATATACAAGTTTTTATTCATCTTACTCATTATTCTTTTTTCTTTCTTTTGATGATATGCCGAACACTGCGGCAGAGTCCGAATCCCGTAAACTTAAGATATCCGCCTTATAATTTTACCATTTTGTGCCCCGCTCTTCAAGCACTTTTTCAGAAGAGCGGTTATCAATATAATTCATTTATGAAAACACATAAGGAGCACCGAAAACATGAGCAAACTGAATGTTGTTCTTGTAGAGCCGGAAATACCGCAAAACACGGGTAACATTGCAAGGACCTGCGCTGCCACGGGTGCGCGTCTGCACATTGTAAAACCGATGGGCTTTACGATAGACAACAAGAAACTGAAGCGTGCCGGTCTTGATTATTGGGACTATCTTGATATCACATATTATGAAAATCTAAGCGAATTTCTGAGGGCAAACGCCGATGCGGATCTGTTCTTCTTTACGACAAAGGGAAGAAAGGTATATTCGGATGAATGTTTCCCGGACAATTGCTATCTTGTGTTCGGGAAAGAGACCGCGGGGCTCCCCGAGGAATTGCTGCTTTCACACCCGGGCAGTTGTCTGCGGCTTCCGATGCGCGGCGGTCTCCGCAGCCTCAACCTGTCAAATACGGTATGCACCGCGGTGTACGAAGTACTGCGTCAATGGGGCTATCCCGAGCTGCAAAACTTCGGGCAATTACATAAATACAAATGGGAAGACTTAATTTGATCTAAATTTGTATAGAATTTTCCTTGCAAATGGGAGCAAAATATAATAAAATACTTATGTCCAATTTTTAACAATACTGAAAGGATGTTTTATATGGCTGCTTTTAATAAAAAGACCGTGGACGACATCAATGTCAAAGGACAGAATGTGCTTGTCCGCTGCGACTTCAATGTACCTCTCAAGAACGGTGTCATCACCGATGAGAACCGCATAGTTGCTGCGCTTCCCACCATCAAGAAGCTTATAGCCGACGGTGGAAGGGTCATCCTCTGCTCACATCTCGGCAAGCCTAAGGGCGTTGCCGTTCCCGAGCTGAGCCTCGCTCCCGTTGCTAAGAGACTTTCCGAGCTTCTCGGAAAAGATGTCGTTTTTGCAGCCGATGACAATGTTGTCGGTGAAAATGCCAAAAAGGCAGTTGCGGAAATGAAGGACGGAGATGTTGTCCTTCTTGAAAACACCCGTTACCGCGCCGAAGAAACAAAGAACGGTGAAGAGTTCAGCAAGGAGCTCGGATCTCTTGCTGATATATTTGTAAACGATGCGTTCGGCACCGCCCACAGAGCTCACTGTTCCACCGTCGGTGTTGTGTCCTATGTCAAGGAAGCCGTCGCAGGTTACCTTATCGGCAAAGAGCTCAAGTATCTCGGAAACGCCGTTGAGAATCCTGTGAGACCTTTCGTCACCATTCTCGGAGGCGCAAAAGTTGCCGACAAGCTCAGCGTTATCGAAAACCTCCTCAACAAAGCCGATACCCTTATAATCGGCGGCGGTATGGCTTACACCTTCCTTGCTGCAAAAGGATACGGCGTCGGCACCTCCCTTCTCGACAAAGAGAAGATCGAGTACTGCGGCAATATGCTCAAAAAGGCTGAGGAAAAAGGCGTCAAGATCCTTCTTCCCGTCGACTGCACCATTGCCAAGGATTTCCCCGATCCGATAGATGCGGAGATCGAGGTCAATGTCGTTGATGCCGACAAGATCCCCGACGATTATATGAGCCTTGACATCGGACCCAAGACCGCCGCTCTTTACGCGGAAGAAGTCAAGAACGCAAAGACCGTTGTTTGGAACGGACCTATGGGCGTGTTTGAAAACCCGACTCTTGCAAAGGGAACCATCGCCGTTGCAAAGAGCCTTGCCGAGACCGATGCCGTCACCATAATCGGCGGCGGAGATTCGGCTGCCGCAGTCAACACCCTCGGCTTCGGTGACAAGATGACCCATATTTCAACAGGCGGCGGCGCCTCGCTTGAATTCCTTGAAGGAAAAGAGCTTCCCGGAATAGCCGCACTCAACGATAAATAAGCAACACTACTGCGGCACGGCAATTACTGCCGTGCCGTATTACGGAGGAAGAAAAAATGAACAAAGCAACACGCAAGGCAGTCATTGCCGGAAACTGGAAGATGAACAAGACCCCCTCTGAGGCAGCAGCGCTCATCAATGAAATGAAGCCTCTTGTAAAAGATGCCGCCTGCGGAGTCGTGCTCTGCGTTCCCTTTATTGACATCCCCGCCGCTGTTGAAGCCGCAAAGGGCTCAAATATAGAGATAGGTGCCGAAAATGTCCACTTCAAAGCATCAGGCGCATATACGGGAGAAATTTCCGCCGATATGCTCAAAGAGGCCGGTGTAAAATATGTTGTTGTAGGCCACAGTGAGAGACGACAGTATTTCGGTGAGACCGATCAGACCGTCAATCTCCGTGCTCTTGCCGCAGTAAACGCAGGTCTTACCGCGATCATATGCGTCGGCGAGACTCTTGAGCAAAGAGAACTCGGATACACCGAGACCCTTCTTAAATTCCAGACAAAAATGGCTCTTACCAATATTACCGCCGAGCAGCTTAAAAATGTGATCATTGCTTATG
>CAUCSW010000159.1 GCA_958445555.1 uncultured Clostridia bacterium
AGAAAAGTATTTTTTCCTGATCCTCATAACTAACGATTACCTCCGGCCAATGCACCATAGGGGCTGCGATAAAATGAAGGGTATGTGTCCCAAGCGGCAGTGTGTCACCGTCTGACACGACTATACCGTTGTCTGTGAAATCCTTTCCGAAAAACTGATGCATCATGGCAAATGCCTTTGATGTCGACACAATAGCGGTATCGGGATAATTTTTCTTAAAAACAGCTATGCTTGCCGAATGATCAGGCTCCATATGCTGAATCACCAGATAATCAGGCTTTCTGCTGCCGAGAATCATTTCCAGATTATCAAGCCATTCATGCGTAAAGGCTGCATCTACGGTATCCATCACGGCAATTTTTTCGTCAGTGATAACATAGGAATTATAGGACATGCCGTTAGGCACCGTATACTGACTTTCGAAAAGATCAATTCTGTGATCATTTACACCAATGTAGTGAATATCTTTGGCTATCATACTCGTCCCCCGTTACTCGGTTTCCTTGCTAAACTCGTTTTTATCGACCCCGCAGAGAGGACAGACAAAGTTGTCGGGAATTTTCTCCCATGCCGTACCCGGAGCTATTCCCTCTTCGGGGCAGCCGATCTCCTCGTCATACACGAAACCGCAAATATTACAAATATACTTCATGGTTTTTCCTGCCTTTCGTAAATATATTCAAGGATGTTTCACCGTGTGTAGTCTTTCTTAATTTCCTTTTCCTGTGCCGAAACCTTAACATCTTCCCCAAACAAATTGACATGCCGAGCACCATCCAAAATTCGTCTGCCGTTCATGGCCGATGTCTTCTTTATCGCACTATTAAGATAAGTTTCAAACAATATTATAGACGAAAATCCGTATAAAATCAATAGGCATCAAAACAAAAACAGGAGGTTATCTATCTTTTTCTTTTACTCTTTTCTGTGCCGATACATAAGAAAACCCTCCTGTCGGTTATGTTGTACCGAAAAGGAGGGGAATTTTCACTGGGTGGTCGTGATTATACCGTTTGTAACCGTTACTCCCCACGCTTCCTGCGCGGCGGATAACGGTTCTGCCTGAACAGCCTCGGCAATAACTTCAATTACCTGATACACCGTTGTGCTGTTCTCGAGCTGCGTTTATCCCATTTCATACAAATGGATCTGATTATAATTATGAATAGTCGGATTCCTAACTTCGCGTTCTGTTTCTTGGTTTTTGTTTTTCCTCTTTAAGGTCCCGCATATTTGACAAGTCCGCACCTTCTGAAAAATATCTTTTTCGTGCTAAGATCAAATAAAGCTCCGACCGTGCGGATCATTGATTCGATGCGGATTCTTGGTTCAGTACATGTCTTTATTTCGTAACTGCATAGAAATCTATAAATTCAAAGCATCGCTGCGCGAAAGATCCACCCTTCCGTCCGCCGTAAAGAAGACTCCCTCATTTTCAAGCAGCGAACGCTGGGCACCCTCTCCTCCAAAAGCAAAACCCGGAGTAAGGGAGCCGTCCCTCATTACCACTCTGTGGCAGGGGATAACACCCGGCTCGGGATTGCAGTGAAGAGCGTAACCGACGATCCTCGCCCAGCGCTCATTGCCCGCAAGGACCGCCACCTGCCCATAGGTCATTACCTTGCCCTCAGGTATGGTCTTTACGACCTCGTATATTCTCTCAAAAACCGTCATATTCAGTCAAGTCCTTTTTCCATTATATGAAGACTCCTTAAAAAAGGATCTTTTATTTTTGCCGCAACGGAAAATGCATGGTGCTCCAAAAAACATCCTTCGGCGTCGGACATTCCCGTTCTTCGCATTTCATCCGCCGCCGCATGACAGGTCGTTTCGATTATATCAGCCTTTTTGTCAGCGGTTTCCTCTGATGTTTCAAGTGTCAGCAATTCGGTCAGAGGATCGGCAAGAAAGGCGAGGTGCGGCAGCTCGGAAAGTCCTCTTAACCGCCACTTATAGTATGGCGCAAATTTGTCGTTAATTAAGAATATCAGCATTGACATCTGATCGACAAATTCCGCCAGTGACAGTGCGGCGGCACCGAGTTCTCCTCGCTTTATACACCTCATAAAATTATACTGCCCCGCTTGCGCCGCAAGTGCTGCGGATGCAGCTGCCTTTTTGAGTCTGACATCCTCGGGACGGCATTCGGACAATTTTTCTCTCATCTCCGAAAAAGCGCCTCTGCCGTCAAAAAACACCCTGCCGTTCACCGCCTCGGCAAGCGCCGATTCCGGGATATGCATCCATTCCGCTGCCGTTTCGGGCAGTCCTCTTCTGCCGAGATAAGGCAAAAAGAATTCGTCGACGGTCATCACTCCGCGCTCCGAGCGCCACATTCCGCTTTTTGGGTGATTTTCACCGTATTTCCCGAATATCTCCCGATACACGCGATTGAGTTTCACGCCGTAACGGATATCATCCTCATCGGTAAGCCATATATAAAAGCCGTTTGACACATCGTGGTCGAGCGACAATCCGTCGTCCCAACCGAAACACTCGGAGCCGTGGCCGACAAGTCCCGCGGCATAAACATTTTTGCATTCTGGATATGCCGTTTGGAGTGCCGGCACGAAGTACTCCCTATATAACTTTTCGGAGGATTCAATTCCCTTCATATATTTCCTCCGCTCTTCTGCCGAGCTCCTCCGCAAAGGCAAAAAATCCGAAATACTCAAATGCCGATCTGCATTTTGAAGCGGTAAAGGCATAGTACCCGTCTCTTTGCGTTTTGGGATCTTCAAGGCATCTTTCCGCCGCCTTCATAACCTCTTCGGCTCTTCCGTCGGTCGGATCGACGGCGGCGTACATATACGCCATATTGCAAAAAGTGACCGCCTTTTCGTTTTCGGAATCGCGGCACCTGTCAAGAACCGCCAACGCTATCTCGTACCTTTTCCCCGCCTCGTCAAAATTCCCTACCTCAACAAATGTCCATGCCGCATTCCTATACAACCCCGCCCCTCCGTACTCATCACCCCCCACAACTTTCCCGACGACCATTCCCAC
>CAUCSW010000160.1 GCA_958445555.1 uncultured Clostridia bacterium
CATTGTTCCAGAGCGTTCCGAGAGAGGCACAAAGATGTCCTCCTGCGGAAAAACCGCATACTGCGATCTTATCGGGATCAATGTGCCATTCCTCTGCGTTTTCTCTTATGTACTTCATCGCCGTCGACAACTCAACGAGCGGGGTTGGGAAGACAGCCGCCTCTCCGCAGGTATACCTGAACACAAATGTGTTGAAACCCGCTCCCGAATAGAATGCCGCGATGGGATCCGCCTCTCGATCGGAGCATAACCAATATCCGCCGCCGGGAACTACGACTACCGCCGGCCTTTTAGAAAGATACGGCATCTCGGCACTTTCCTCATACAAATATCCTTTGAGATAACAACTGTCGGAAAAACGTTTTTCAATGTATTTCATTACAATTCACCTTTCGATCTGAGCAGATTTACTTTCAATACGGCGGCTTGGGTCTTTGCGTCCTTGATCTCACCCGCCATTATCATATCAACGGCAGTTTGGAGTGATATCTTTCTGACATTCAGAAACTCATCCTCATCAGGGTTGGTGTCGCCGAATGTAAGTCCGACGGCGGCGAACATATATATGACCTCATCGCAGTACCCGGGTGACGGGTAGAGTGTGCCGAGCGGAATAAATTTGTCCGAGGACGCACCCGTCTCCTCGCTGAGCTCGCGCCTTCCGCATTCAAGCGGTTCTTCACCGTTTCTGTCGCGCTTTCCCGCAGGTATCTCAAGCGTAAGCTCCATATACGGATATCTGAACTGCTCCACGAGAACGATATCCCCGTCATCGGTCAGCGGGACAACGCACACACCGCCGGGATGCTCAACAACTTCGCGAATTGCATTGTCACCGTTCGGAAGCAGGGCGGTATCTTTTCTGAGATTGATAATCTTGCCCGAGTAGACGGTGTTCCTTATAAGAGTTTTTTCTTCACAGTTCATAATAATCAACTCCGAACAAGCATATAAAAGTATTATTACCGCAATTAGGCGTTGCCGAATTTAAGTGACGGCGAGTCATTGAATAGATCGGCTGCCGCGATGACCGCCCGCAGCGGCTTTAATGTCGGTTCGATTGAACCGAAAACAGTTTTTGTCTGAAGGGGGCATAACACCATAAATAACATTATAAAACATTGTGACTTTGATTTCAACGGGCAAATGAAGAATATATCAATGATTTGCGAAAGGTATCCTTTTATATCCCGTTTTGAGATCGGAAAAAGTGTCTGCGGCAGACCGATAACGGCTTTAACGGTCGGGCAGGGAAGTATAAACACCGTGTTTGCCGCCGCGTTTCACGGGTGCGAGCGGATGACTGCGACGGTTTTGCTGAACCTTGTCGAGGATCTGTGCAAAGCCGCCGAAGATAATATGCCGTTTTTCGGAATAAACACCGCTGATGTATTAAAGAATAAGTCATTGTTCTTTATACCCGTCGTCAATCCCGACGGCTGCGAAATATCACTTAAAGGTCCCACAGCAGCAGGAAGCTTTGAACGGTCGGTAAAGAGGATATCCTGCGGACAGACAGAGCGGTGGAACGCTAATGCCAGAGGTGTGGATATTAATCACAATTTCAACGCGGGCTGGGAAGAACTGCATGAGGTCGAGAGGGCAAACGGGATATTCGGTCCGTCGCCGAGAAGATACGGCGGTATAAGACCCGAAAGTGAACCGGAAACAAAGGCTCTTGTCGAACTTTGTCGGAAAAACGATTTTAACGCGGCTTTTGCTTTTCATTCGCAGGGAGAAGTTATTTATTGGAAATACGGCACAAACGAGATAAAAAATGCTGCATACATAGCGCGCACTGCAGCGGAACTCAGCGGATACGCACTCGATGCGCCTACCGGTCTTGCGGTGGGCGGCGGTTTCAAAGACTGGTTCTGCAATGAGTTTTCGCGTCCTGCATTAACGATAGAAATAGGAAAAGGTGTTAATCCACTGCCGCCGTCATCGGGCGAAAAAACAGTTGAACGGCTGCGCGCCATGTTTGCGTTTTTGATAAATGTATAATCGTTTTTAAACGAAAGACACTAAAGTCGATCGAATCTTGCAGTGAATACACCGACGGTATAAGGGAACAATACAAAAAAAGAAAAAAGGAGGTTGAAAACAATGACAAAGAATCAAAAATTCGCCGCAGGTATGGGAACAGGCGCCGTGCTCGGTATGGCAACCGTTATAGGTGCAGGCATCATCCTCAGAAAAAAAGGCGGTAAGAAAATAGTAAAGACCACCAATAAGGCGGTCAAGGCAATGAGCGATATAATGGATAACATTCAGGATATCATCGGCTGATCGGATATAACTTTCGCAGACGAGGCAAAGTGATGAAGCGGTAAAGATCCTAAACCGAATAATAAGAACCTAGCATGAAAAGCAGAACACTGAATGATATTGATCAAGTTTCAAAAATCCGAGGCCGAGGTCGCGAGAAGCAAAAGTGTTAAAGTCAATGCCCCCGAACGGGCGGAGAATCGGCATGCAGCATGCTCGGTTGCAGTTTTGGAATGGCTGTCATAAGAATAGCTTACTGCATTTTTGTTTGGACAGATATAGCAATCCTTCTGTTGATCGTAATGCATATTCTTGATTCTGTATATGACGTTCGCAGATTTTTTTCCTTCTGACCTCAAGCAAGGCGGCTTGGCACCCCTTTTTGGGCTGCCCGGTCGCTTTTTTATTGGTTGTCTTAGTTAGACAGCGCCTTTTCTGATACCATCCTTTCATTATCACAATCGCTTTTATAACCACCCTCCCTCGCATCGGCGCACCATGCGCGACGCGTAAATATTTCATCTTTTTTAACATAGACGGGTAGAAAAGCTGCAGATAGTATAGTATAATAAAACAAACAAGGAGGGATATGTTATGACAAAAATAATTACAATAAGCCGACAACTCGGAAGCAAGGGCTGGGAAATAGGCCATACACTTGCAAGAGAACTCGGGATCTCCTTCTATA
>CAUCSW010000161.1 GCA_958445555.1 uncultured Clostridia bacterium
TCGAGTCGTCGGTCTTTCCGCTCATATCGTATGTTATCTCCATAAGACGGACCCCGCCTTCCGAAAGGCTTTCAGCCAAAGGAATGAGCTTATCCGCTTCGGCTCCTCGTAAAATAACTATAAGTCCGGTGCTCTCTATCAGGTTCAAAGTCTCTTGTTTTGATACATTATTCAACTTTCCTTGCTTCAAAGTAAAATCTCGCGGCGGACGGCGGCCAGTCTGTGAGAATTCCGTATTCGGGATCAAAAAACACACCGTGGAAATATAACGACCAGTGCCAGCATTTGGGCGTTTCAAGACTGAGTACCGCTATGTCGGGCAGATCCGATTTTTCGGTCACGCGTATTTTTTCTCCTATCGTTATGCCGTGTCGGGCAAGGCAGTCCCTCATTGTTCTCAAATTTGTCTCACGGTCGTTTGAAAGCTCCGATATGATCTCCTCGGCACTCATACCGCAGAGCATGGCAAGCACCGCCTGACCGCAGGCTAAGGGGTTCGGCTCTTTTGTATACTTTACGATCATTTTGCCAAACCCTCATCGACCCTTGTAAGCACCTTTACGACTTCACCGAAATAGAGCTTGTGAAAGTCTCCGTGATAGAATGAAAGGGGCGATTTGTCTGTGAAATTCTTTTCTTTAAGGGAGTCGGCGTAAAGCTTTTTGCATATTATGGCCGTGTTGCACTCTTCAAAATAGACCGTGCCGTCCGAAAAAACGGGGGTGAGTCCGCATAATTCCGTCTTATTCACATCCCGCCCGCTTTTTGAACCGCAGATCTTATAGGTCTCGCGGTCGTCTCCGAGAAAGCAGAGCGCAAAGTGATCGTTGGCTTCGGTAAACGAATAGGTGTATCTTGTCGGGCGAACGGCGCACACGGCGCAGTCCTTTCCCCACATTTCACCGAAGAAGCCCCAGGAGGCGGTCATCATATTATAATTTTCGCGGTCTCCGGCGGCAACGAGCATCCACTCGTCCCTCACGGCGGAAATGAGATTTTTATCAAGCTTATCGAGAGCAGTCTCCTTAAACACGCTGAAAACACCCTTTCGGTTTTTATTGGCTTTTTATTGTTAATACTGCGGCCTTGCGGCCCGTCCGACGGCAAAAGGAACAACACCTTACCGATACAACTATTATATACTTGATACACCCATGTTACAACCCGATTTTTTTAACTCTCTTCTTTTTTAACAGAAAATCGGAAGGGCAATCTGGTAGGGGGAGAGGGTCGGACCCGCGGCAGCGCCGCGCCGCGCTCCGCGCGGCGCAAAAAAGCGGGTGGGTGGATCGCCCTGCCTCTTTTGCGTTTTTATGGCGGACCGATTTTCTGCGGACGGCAGGATCCGAAAATCCGCCAAGCCCGCTTTTTTTGCGCGACCCCGTTTGGGGTCGCGCGGCGCTGCCGCGAGGCGGCGTGGTCCGCTCCGCTCCCGCCGCTCACCGATCCGAGTTTCCGAGACATCGTTTTGTTACTCATGTTCTACCCGCTGTGATACCGCTCCCGCCGCTTAAAACCGATTGACAAACCGACTCGTTTGTAATAACATAAAACCAAAGACAGGGCACGGCGACCGGAAGGCAGCCGTGCGGTGGGAAGGGCTCAATCTTGGTTCAGCATCCGAGCCGCCCGACCGTAAACAAAGAGACAGAGCGTAAGGAGACGGAATGTATGGAAAAGTTATTGGACAAGCTTTATGAATTTTCGGTTTCTGCCGGGTGGAAGCTTATCGCCGCAGCAGTAATACTTATTGTCGGTCTCAAGCTGACGGGTATGCTGCAAAAGCTGATGCGAAATGGCAAGGGCTACACAAGGCTCGATAAGACTCTCAAATCATTCCTTGACAGTTTTGTTTCGATCTCGCTCAAGGTCGTGGTCATAGCGACCGCCGCCGTTGTGCTGGGAATACCCATGACATCCTTTATCACGGTGCTGGCATCCGCGGGCGTTGCCATAGGTCTTGCCCTCCAGGGCGCACTCGGAAACTTTGTCGGCGGATTGATGCTGTTGTTCTTCAAGCCGTTTTCCGTAGGTGACTACATTGAGACTGCCTCGGGTAGCGGGACGGTGCACGATATAACCGTTTTTTACACCAAGCTGATAACTCCCGACAACAAGATGGTAACACTTCCGAACGGAAGCCTTACGAATAACGCGGTGACGAATTATTCTCATGAGCCGACCCGCCGTCAGGATATAGTCTACTCGGCATCTTATAACGATGATACGGAACTGGTCAAGAAGACGCTTATAGGGCTTGCCGAGGCAAACGAGTCGGTACTGAAGGATCCCGCGCCCTGCGTGCTGATAAAGGAGTATTCTGCAAGCTCGATAGATTATACTCTGAGAGTCTGGACCGCCACCGAGGATTACTGGAAGGTCAACGCGGCACTTATGGAGTCGGCGAAAAAGGCATTTGACGATGCAGGAATATCAATACCGTTTCCTCAGGTGGATGTGCACTTTGATAAAGGAGCGATCGAAAAATGATCGAAAGAAGACAGAATGTTCCCGAGCTTCTTGCCGTTCTGGATTCCTATTATTCAAAAAATGACCTTGACGGAGCGGGACGCTTTCTTGAGACCGAGCTTGACAGGGCGAAAAAAGCCGGGGACTGGAGCGCCGAGCTTTCTCTGCTCAGTGAGCAGATGGGCTATTTTCGCAGGACAGGTGACAGAGAAAAAGGTATCGCCGCGTGCGAGAAGGGTACGGACCTTATAAAAGAGCATAACCTCGGAGACTCGGTGTCGGGCGCAACCGTGCTTTTGAATGCTGCGACCACCCTCAAGGCTTTTTCGCTTCCCGAGAGGTCGGCGGAGTTGTTTTTGAGGGTCGAAAGGGTCTACGGAAAACTTTTGCGTGATGATGATTACCGAATGGCGGGATTGTATAACAATGCCGCATTGACATTTGTCGATCTCGGGAATTTTGCCGAGGCGGAGAAAAGGTACAAA
>CAUCSW010000162.1 GCA_958445555.1 uncultured Clostridia bacterium
CATTTCCGCGGCGGCGGCATTCGTAAAGGTGACCGTCAGAAGCCTGTCTGCATCGACCGGGTGCTCTTCGTCGGTGAGTATTCTTATGACCCTCTCGGTGAGAACGGCAGTCTTGCCGCTGCCCGCCGCCGCGTAGACTATGACGGAGCCCTCGGCGTTGACCGCCCGCTTTTGCCTATCGGTCAGCTCTTTTCCCATCTTCCTCAAGCTCCTTCCTCATAACGTCCGCGATCTCGTCGTTCTTTAACTGTTCAAACGGAGATCTGTTGTCAGACTCATCTTCTTCCCTTCCGCATACGGAGCGGTAATCACAGTATTTGCATCCGTCTTTGTCCTTAAACTTTATCGGTGCGGCGGATATCTCGCCTTCGCAGGTCGAATCGCACATTCGGGCGACCTTCATCATAATGTAATCGAATATCACATTGAAATTTTCACCGTCGGTGACCTTTGCGCCCGCTCTGATTCCGCTCTTGGTCGCTTTTACGGGAATGTATTTGCCGCCGAGCCCCTCCTCCATCATATTGAGGATCTTGAGGTCCGACAACAATAACCCGTTTGTCTTTATGTCGCTTCCCTTTTCGGTGGGCGAGGGCAGGACAGGTGTGTAAAGAATCCCCGCGGGCACAGGTTCGCCGAACGGCTTTTTGTCGTTCCTTATCACCGTTGCAAGATAAAACAACATCTGCATATTGAGCCCGTATAAAACATCGCTGAGGGAAAATTCCTTTTTTCCGGTCTTGTAGTCCACTATCCTGACATAACTCTTTCCGTCTTCTCCTGTTGTTATGTCAACCCGATCGATCTTACCGATAAGGTTGACTCCTCTCTCTCGCCCGCGGACCTTTAACGGCGAGAGCTCCTTTTCGTTTCCTATCTCGGTTTCAAAACCCGCGGGAGAAAACATACTCTGTGACAGATCGCCCGCAATATGTACCAAAACGCCGCCGAGTCCCGACGACAATGTGTCCAGGGCATAAAGAGACGCACCGTCAAGCGAGCTCTCGTCAATGTCGATGCCCTTGAAGTAGTCCTTCACGGCAAGCTTCGTTTCCTTCGCCGCGAGCTCGGGTGTGATCAGATCATATCTGCCCTCGTATTTTTTAAGCACTGTTTCAAGTACATAATGCGCGACCGTTCCGCGGGAAAGACTGTCAAGTCTCGCCTTCTTTATGGGCTTTAACCGCATCCCGTATCGGCAGAAATACATAAACGGGCACGAGTAAAATGTTTCTGCCTGCGAGGGGGATATCGTGGCTCCGTCGGGATACAGACGTTTTGCGATATCCGGTGAAATATGCGCTTTTTCGGTGGCAATACCTCCGCCGAGCCGTAAAAGCCTTTCACGGTAACCCGACATCTCCAACGCTCTTTTCACCGTGGCGGTGTCGCGGCTCGGGGACCTCCACTCGGCAGCTACCTTTCTGAATGCCGAATCGGCTGATTCTATGCGGTGGATCGCCGCCTCCGACGCCGCAAATCTTCCCACCGTAATACCGAGCGCCGCAACCGCCCTTTTCACGGGGAGCGCAGGCTTCATCTCGGCACCGTCGATCGTTTCCGAATATGTTATGTAAACTTTGTCCGACGCCGAAGCACAGGCGGTGTAGAAAAAGTAATTCTGCTCAGTCACAGCTGCAAGGTATCTGTCCGGAAGAGGCGTGCCCGCCTCGGTCATCTCACTTCTCTCAGAGAGGGTGAACACGCCGCTGTTCGAAACGCCCGCGGGAAAAACACCGTAATTTGCGCCGAGGACAAAAACCGTCTTGGGGCGCATCGGCCTGATCCTTTCGGCGGTGCCGAAAATGACCTCGTCGGTCTTGCTCGGTATGCTGCCGACCGTCTCACTGCGAAACGACGCCTCAATAATTTCGGTAAAACTCCCCGCCTTAAGCTCGCGCCCTTCAAAGCAGGTCGTTATGCGGTCGAGTATCTCCATCAGCTTGTCCCACGATGCGCCCTGCAATGCCGCCTCTTCATTCTCATCGACACTTCTGAGCCATTCGGTATGACGGGAGAGGGTGTCTTTGACCCCGTAATCCGACAACAGTGAAAACACCGACCTGACAATATCCGCCGCGGAGGTGTGCCCCCCGTTTTTCATTATCCTCCGCTCAAAAGCGGCAAGCGGAGTCGCGAATTTTTTGCGGACTCTGTTGAGCTGCTCCAGCTCCTCGGCAATCTGTTCGTCGGACTTCCTTGTCTCATTCAGCCCGTCCGGCTTCATTTTCCAGTCTGAGAACCAGTCTTTCCCCGAAACGCTCCAGACATAGGCGTAACTTTCAATGATATCCGCCTCGTCACCATCGATCCCGCAAAGACCGGATCTCAAAAGAGACAACATATCCTCGGTTCTCTTACCTCCGTTAACGCATTTTAAGGCTGCCGAAACAAACCGCGATAAGGGCAGATCCCTCATCAGTCGATTTACCGAGATAAAGACCGGAATGCCGTGGCGCTTCATTGCGTCGCTCACATAAAGCGAGTAGTCCTCGCTTTTTCCCGTAATTATAACAAAATCCTTCCAGCGCGCGCCCTCCGTGCGCACAAGTCTTTTGATCTCGGAGGCGGCAAACTCAGCCTCGTCAAAGGGCGACGGACAACGGGTGACCGAAACGCCTTCCTCGTCCTCCCCTAAAGGCTCGACTTCGGCACCCCTTAGCAGCTCCTCAAGGCGAACTATTCCGCCGTCGGCGCGGGAGTTACCGCAAAGAAAAGGCGTTTCCTCCTTTGTTCCGTACTTTGCGGCGACAGACCTTATGTAATCGATCTCGGTTCGGATATTTTTAAATACCGCAGAACCCTGCTCGTCACAACCGTCGCAGCAAAATCCGAATGTGACCTCGGGCGAACGCCTTATCGCCTCACCCAAAAGCAGATACTGAGAACGGGTGAACCCGGTAAATCCGTCCGCAAAAAGGTACTTACCCCTGAACCAACCGCTTGT
>CAUCSW010000163.1 GCA_958445555.1 uncultured Clostridia bacterium
AACCGTAGCAGCTTTTACGGTGACCACGCAGGTGTTAGAGTAGATATTTGAGCCGTCGGTAGACTTTGCTCTTACAGATGTCACACCGACGCCCCTTGCGGTGATCTTGCCGGACTGGTTCACCTCAACGACCGATGTATTCAAGGATTCCCATTTAAGGCACTGGTTAAGTGCCACGACCGGGTAGACCGACGATGAAAGCTGGAAATCGTTGCCGACGATCATTTCATATTCACGCGGTTCAATGACTACGGAAGTAACAAGGCCGCTGGACACGGTCAGGTAGCAATTAGTGGATCTTACTCTGCTGCCGTCGGTCGCTACTGCGTAAATGCGTGCACTGCCGACATTTTTAGCGGTGATACATCCGGTGGATTCGTTTACGGTAGCAACCGTGGTATTATCCGAATACCACTTGACCGTTTTGTTCGTTGCGTTTTCAGGCTTAACACTTGCGGTGATCTGTCTTGTTCCGCCCTTGATCAATTCAAGCGTTGTGATGGTGGGAAATATCGAGGTTACCTTTACATCTTTTTTGCTTACGGTCACGACCGCATCGCCTGAGCGAACGGCATGGTCGGGCGATGTCGAGTAAATGGTGGTTCTTCCTTCGGCGATACCGGTTACGATGCCCGAATCGGATACTCTTGCAATGCTGTTATCGTTTGAGCACCATATTGCCAAAGAGGCAAGGTTTTGAGGGGCTACGCTTCGTGTCATCTGATAGGATTCTCCTATCTCGATGTCAACTTCGTTCGGGGAAATTCCGATGGATATGATTTCATCTCCGTCAGGCATAGGACACATAATAATTACTCCTTTGTTTTATAAGTTTTTTTGGCTTGACCTATTCGGTCAAAAGCTTTTTCCATGTGAGAGGACCTATACAACCGTCCGGCTCCAAGCCGAGGGTTTGTTGGGTCCTTTTTATTTTTGCGGTGGTTTTGGGACCGCAGCAGCCGTCGCATTCAGCCTCGGGCATTCCCATCAGGCGTTGTGCATAAGCGGTCAGGCGGCGATTCTTGTATACTCCTCCGGGATATTCCCTTACGAGAGCAAGCTTTGCGACAAATTCGCATTCCGCGCCCCATATGCCGTCACATCCGTAATTACGGAAGCCGTAGCCATCCAAAACGGCGCATTTCTGCCAGGTGAGAACTCTTTCGTTCACACCCGGCTTTTTTTCATTTTCGGGGGTCCCTTTATCGGCAGCATCGGTGTTTTCATATGTAAGGATATCGAGTTTACCCCATCTGTCCCACACATTCGCCTGCGACTTTATAACGCCGTAGGCGTGTCCGCGTGCCTCTATCACCTCACCGCCGCCCGCATAAACGCCCATATGATACGCGCCCGTTTTATCGGTTTTGAACATTATAAGGCCCTTTATCTCGGGCATACCCGAGGGTGCACCTTTCAGGGTGCAATGGTTGTAAAAGTCCTGTACCGACCAATCGGGGCAGCCGTTTACTTGGTAATGCGGTGTGGAATTGAAGGAATCCTTCCAAAAATAGCCTTTAACGAGTCCACAGCAGTCATGAACAACTTTACCGTACTGAAGGCGAAAATCGCTTGCAGTGTATTGTGAGGGTAATTGTGCCTTCTTCTGACGATAGAGCGATTCCGAAGCGATCTGTCCGAAGGTGCCGTTCCAGTAAGGCAGTCCCACGGCTTTTCGCGCATAGTCGACCAATCCCGTATTAGTCTTCTTCATTTATTTTCCTCCAGTTCGGGAAGGCCCGCGATGCTTGTCAGCATGGAGAGTATTCCCGCCAGCAATGATGCGGAGACCACGAGACGCCAGTCGACCTGCGAAAGCAGTGCCGATGTACCTATTGCGGCGATCGCCGATTGTGCCACGGTTTTTGCAGCTCTTACAGACGCTGCTTTTAACCAACGCGAGGGATCTTTATTTCTTTTCAAAGTAATACCTCCTTTTTACTTATAAGAAAGCTTATGTCAGGCTCGACAAGGCGGACGCTGCCCCGATCACAGGCCTATCAAAGACCTGCCGATGTAAAGGATCGCTGACACCGGGGCTTCGCCGTATCGCGCTTTTTTTATGAGATCGTTTTTACGGCAGCGGCAGAGTGAGAGGCGGCAGCGCCGCGGCGCGCT
Source organism: uncultured Clostridia bacterium (assembly GCA_958445555.1). Classification (GTDB taxonomy): domain Bacteria; phylum Bacillota; class Clostridia; order Oscillospirales; family Acutalibacteraceae; genus RGIG7384. Next base: position 2,119 of record CAUCSW010000163.1, read on the forward strand.
AAGCGCGCTAAGGCGCAGGGGGCGCAATAACAATGTCGAAGAAAGAAGTTAAGCTCCGCTTATACTAAGGAGTAATAACAGAGTCGGCGACCCTGCGCCCCCTCGCCGCGCCCCGCAAACGCGGGGCGCGCGGCGCTGCCGCACCGTATCAGACAATATTCGCCCAATGATATGCCGATCCGCTACCGAAAACTTTTACATCAATGCGGCAAGTGCTCTGATACCGACCACTGCCGTAAACAGTGCGCCGAGATAGGCAGCCGAATACGCTACCGTATCGGGCGGTGATGAGCCCTGCTCGGTCAAAATATTGAGGGCAGGCGTGCTTGTCATGGCGCCGCCGATAACAGAGGGCGTCGTCACACTTTTCTTTCCTGCAGCAAGCTTTGCGGTGACACAAGCGAAAGATACCGCAAGCAGTGAGACAACCATGCCCAATGCGGCGTTAAACGGTGTTATCACGCCGCCCACCGCTTCACCCGCGGGGACACCTGAGCCGATGAAAAACATAAATAATCCGAGCATTCGCAAAGGATCAACTGTATTTTTTCGCGGGATCCCCTTTACCGACGCTTTGAAAAGAGCACCCAAAAGGAATCCGACAATGAGGATCCCGCCCGAGCTGCCGAGACCGACACCCGCAAAAGGTATTTTTATATTTCCGAGCAGGCTGCCCGAAACAGCAGTAACGGATATAAGGGCAACGGTTCCGAATACGGACAATTCGCCTGTCGTTTTTGCAGGTTTTGATACACCCGGCAGGGTGGATGTTTTCACGGCTTTTTGTGATTTTTCA
>CAUCSW010000164.1 GCA_958445555.1 uncultured Clostridia bacterium
GCAATTCGGTTATTTGCTCGGTAGTCCGACGGCTCGGTCGTTCAGTTGTTTGATCGGTCGGTCGCTCATTCAGCCGCTTGCTATGTCGTTTATTTTGCCGATTGCTCTGCCGCTTAATTTGATATCCGTCCGGCCGTTCGGTTATTCGACCTTCGGCATCTCGGTTATGCGAAGAGAAGTGCAGCCGTAGGGGTAGAGCGTTATTTCCTCGGGGGCGGAGATCGCCTTTTTTGAGGCTGGAACCGCCGCACAGAAGTCGGGGTGCTCTTTATCCATATCCCAATCGATCCTCGCCAGCTTCGCTTTAAGCGCTATCGGGGGATTTTCGTCGGAGAAAGGATACTCTCCGATCTCGTTGTGAATCGGTTCAAACCTATCGTCGGCGAGGCCGTAGCGCCATTCGCTCTTCGGGAAGAGCTCGTAGTCACAGTAGGGGAACTTCCTCTCAACGCCTGCTCTCACATACTCGTGCATCTTCTTTTCGTATTTGATCGGAATACTGTAGAGCAGCGGACCGCGGCGGACGACGAACATATCGCGGGGTCTCTCGTCAATAACCGTCTTGGATGTGAATCTTACCTCGGCTCTTGCCTCGGTTCCGTTCACTTCGAAATCGTATACATCGCCGGGGGCAACGGTGACGCCGTTAATATCTGCGTTTTCAGTGTTTTCGGGCACCCTAAGTCTTAATGTGAATGACACGGGTGCATCAGACTTGACGGTGTAAACGGCTCCGTCCTTAAACGGATATTCGGTTTCGCACTCGACCCTCACCTTTACTCCGTTTATATCCGTTGTGAGGACGGCAGGGGCTATCGCACCCGCAGCTATCCCGTTTTTGCTGCGGAAGAAGGAGGACAGTGTGAATTTTGGAAAGCCCTGTCCCATATTGGCGGTGCAGCATCCGTAACTCGGCTCAAGTCCGAAAATATGAGCCTCACTCGGATTGGTGGTGAATTTCGGGGTCTTGCCCTCCGGCTCGATTATGCAGGAGACCTGGTTGACGAGCTGGTCATACTGATGTGTCCACATATCGTTGCTTACCGTCGCGGGAAGTGCGTTGAAGGCAAGCATCTCAAGCTTGTCTGCCCACTTTGCCTCGCCATATATTTCGAAAAGCGTTTCGAATGAGTACATTGCCTCAACGATAGCGCAAAGTTCGGTACCCTGTGTGGGCGAGATGCCGGCAAGACATTCGTCTCCCGTGAAAAGACCGAAAGCGGTGCCGTGATACTTTCTGACGGTGTCAAGAAGCTTTTCGGCAAAGCCCTTGCCGTCCATATCCATAAACTGATCCGCCACGGCATAAGCCTTTATTCCCATTGCAAGGTTTACGACATGAACGATCTGATTCCAGTTGCGGTCAAAATCGGTTGTCGTAAAGTTGTCTATCAGCAGCTTGTAGTTCATTCCCTCAATGGCAATGTTGCGCGCGAGATTTTTGATCCACTGCTCGGGGCGGCGGTCATAAAGCCAGGCAAGGGGGATGAATGCCTCGTACCAGCGAGCGGCACCCCACCTTGAAATAGTCTGGAATCTTATGTGATCCTTGAAGTTGTCAAAGGCCCTGTAAAGAGCTTCCTCAATGCGCTCATCACCGGAGCATTCTGCGTAAACCACAAGAGCTTTGGCAATAATAAAGAGCGCCCAGGTGTCGTAGTTCTCGCGCTCCTGATCGGTGCAGGGGCAGATCCAGCCGTCTTCGCATTGGCGGTCAAGTATTCCGTCGACATATTTTTTTGCGCGCGCCTTCATATCGTCGTCATCAAGAAGCCATGCCAGCGGAACGAATCCGTCAAGCCAATAGGGGACGCGCTCCCAGCCTTCACAGTTTCCGCCTATCCATTTTGAATCGCGGATATCCGGCCAAATCTTGTCGAGATTTCCGACAAGGCCGGATGCCTCTATTTCGAGCTGCCTTTTAAGCCAGCCCGAGGGCTTTATCTCGTTTGTCATAAAGTGCTTATACACGGCATTGTTCATTTCGGTCACTCCGTTTGTATTGATTTATGACACCGTCGGCAGGACAAGGGTAAATGCGCCCGCCGGTTGCGCCTTTGCTGCGCTTTTTGACCCTGCTTCACATCGTTTTCGAGGCGGGTGCTCCGGAGCTCCCTCGTGAGGAGGGCATTTTCCGAGCGCTTTGCACGGTGCGGTCTTCACCTTTTATTGTACAGATATGTACAACAAAATCAATACTAAAATATCGAAAAAATCTTGCAAAAATCGACCAAAATGTGATAAACTGAAACTGACGGCGGACGCTCGATAAATACAGGTCCGGTCGCAAACTTTTTTAAGTCAGAAAATGTATTGTCCTATCGGGTCGATACAATAATATCGTAAACGGGGGGTGTATACATATGATGCTTGATATGAACGCATTGCCGTTGTATTGCGAAAGCGCATTTCGAAATTTTTATAAGCATGAGCATCATGTGTCAAGGATCTTCGACAGGGATGTGCTGATCATCGGATTCGGGGGCATACTCAGATTTGAAGAGAATGACACGCCGGTGTCGGTGCACACCGGAGAGTATTACATTCAAAGGCGCGGTCTTGTCCAAACGGGCAAGGCGGAAAGCGACCTGCCGCGGTATTACTATATACATTTTTACGGTAAGTTCTGTGAGGACGGCAGGGGATTGCCGCTTAAAGGGACCGTTGATACGGACAGGATAATGCCGCTGATCGACAGGCTTCACGCAGCCGAGATCTGGTCGTCTGCCGCGGTCGAGAAACATGCCCATTTTTATAACATATTGGGCGAGATCATGAGCAGCAGGGACAATGACGACGATATGTCGACCCGCGCGGCAAAGTATAGTTCCGAAAATGGCGCATGGGAAATATCGCTCTCGGAGATGTTCGTGAGACTCGGAT
>CAUCSW010000165.1 GCA_958445555.1 uncultured Clostridia bacterium
TTTTCCGTTTACTCCTCCGTACGAGAAGTTCCATGTTCCGTTTTCGGTACTGCTTGTTGCGGTGAGGTTTCTTGCGGCGTCGAAGGTATTTGATGTGACCTCGCCGTTATACAGGCTTTTGACCGACTGCACATTTCCCGCGGCATCATAAGCATACGCGGTTCCCGTGGAGTCGAATCTCAGGTTCATATTGCTGACATAGGCTGTATTACAGTTACGGTAGTATTGGAAATACACCCTGACATATGTCACGGTAAGGTTTGCATCTATCTTGCTTTTTGACGGCATAAAGGTCTTGCTTGCATACTGCCACGAGGTGGTAGCGGTATTGAGCGGCAGGAACTTTATTTCGTTGGTATTGTCACTGTAATAGAACCTTATCGCGAAAGAGAATAGCTTATCCATGCTCTCGGGTGCGCCCACGGGAACGGAGTTTGCTTTTGCATATCCCGAGAGACTGAACACGGCGTTTTTCGCAGGTGCATTTATCTTAATATTCTGAGCGGTGGCATAAGGATTGGCATAGTATCCCGGCATCATATATCCGGTCTTTATGAATTCCGGGCGGGTCGGATCATTATCCGTAAAGCTGACCGAACCCGAGCCTGTTCTCACCCAGGTAGTATCCCAGAGGGTGCCGTTGCCGGTCATATTACAGTTATCCAGGAGGTTGTAATCGTTTGCGCAGTCGGAGCGTTCCAGCTGCACGCAGTCGAAGTATACCGTTCCCGAGGTGTTTTCGGTACCGAGTCCGACCGTAAGGCCCGTGCAGCCTTCGGGAACCTCGGCGGTCCACTGTATTCTCTTCCACTCCCCGTCCGTGGTTGATCTGACGGTAAGTCCCGTTTCGTTTCCGCCTTCGGGTTTAAGGGATATTCTCACGCCCTCGCAGTCGTCGGTCTTGTAATATGCCGAGAGTGTATATGTTCCCTTTGTTACCGCGACGGTCTGCCTTGCCGTTCTTGTCTGATCGGCGAAGCCTGAGGCTCTCATACATTGGTAGCCCACATAGTGATCCGATGTCACGACACAGACACTGTCGTCGAGTGTCCAGTATGTTGTCCCGGTTTCAAAACTGTGGTTCTTTATTAAGTTATCCACGGGCGCAGTGACCGATCCGGTCAGAGCGGTTCTGTTTATCTTGCTCAGATCGGTCGTTGTCGTATATTCCCCGTATGCCGCGCCGTAGTCGTTATACGCCGAGGTGCATCTGCCCCAGTTATCGAAGACATATGCAGTCTTTACCGCCTTTTCGGGTGCCTGCTCGTTTTGTGTAGATCTCGTTGGTCGCCTTCTCACGTTATACACGAAGGCGAGGCTTCCGCCGGTATGTGAAGTAAATGCGGCTGCGGTCGTATCGGATATATCCGCCGCCGACGAAAACTCGGTGAGTTTTTTGACCCTCCGTTTATTTCCTCCCGCGTTATACTGCTCTATGAATATTCCGTTGCCGTCCGCAGCGCGGACCGTTCTCAGCGTTTTATCCGCATTGTATGTAAAGGTTATCGTCCTGCCGTCGGCAAGCGTTACCGAGGAGAGTATATCGTGGTTCGGGATATTCGGGTCATAATTGAAGGTAACGGTCCTGCCGTAGGAATCGGAGAGTGAGAGTATCTCGTTATACGATCCCCTTGTTATGTTTATTACATTACCGTTTCCGTCGGTTATTCTTCCTATTCTCGTCGCCGAGGTTATTCCGTATGTCAGGGTGAGGCCCGCGTTACTGTCCGCCGGTATTATTCCGGTTATGAAGCCGCCGCTGTTGAAATTGCGGACATTTCCGTCCTTATCCGTCATTTTCCAGCCGCCCGAGCATGTCACCGCGTCATAGCCGTAGCCGAGTTCGTCGAGGCGGTGGAGTCCGTCGGATTTGGTCGTATCTTTAAGATATATTGCGGTCCCGTCGGCATCGAGGTAGTAATAGTTATACCCTGCCGCTTTAAGCGTCGCGTTTTCGACCGGGACTATCCTCTGCTCCAGGTTGAGCTTCATGCCGTAGCCGCAGTCCGAGAGTTTATCTCCGGTCAGGTACTTGGTGGAATCGTACATAAGTGTGATCCCCGCCGGCATAAGCTCGCTTATTGTGGATATGAGCGGGAATTCCGCGACATAGTTTCCGCTGAAGGTATTGACCGACATATCTCCCGAGTTACCTATCGCGGCGGACGAATAGCTCCAATAAGGCTCTATTCCCGCGGTATCGCAGTAGGTGTATACATATGTCGGCTTGTATGTATCCAGTCCGCTGTAATACTTCGAAATGAAGGCGGCGCAGTTCTGTGAAGTGAAGCGGCTGTCTGTCCCGACCCACACGCCGTTATTCGCCTTATCTCCGTTATGCCAACTCTGTGCGAGTCCGGTTATATCGAAGTAAAAGAAATTTTCGGAGTTTGATGCCGAGGTCACGGTCGCATTGTAGTCCAGCTTGACCGAGGAATGCGAAGGCACACTGCTTCCGCGAAGGTAGATATCCCCCTGCCATGCGCTTGTTATCTCATATGCAAAGAGCGGGAATGCGGTCGTCGGTTTGGTAACGCAATACATATACAGTCTTGCGTCGGTAATACGGGCGGTATCCGGCATTCCCGAGGGAAGCTGCGCCCACAAAAGTGAAGAGATATCCGCACCGTAAACATATCCGACCTTTAGTGTGTTTTTATTGCTCACTAAAGAGGCGGCGTCATCGTCCTCTATGCCGTACACGGCGGCACTGACCTGACGGGAGGCACTGTATGCGCTTTTATCCGCAAATGTGGGATCTATGGTGACAGGGTAGACCCTATCCTCCGAGTATAACCAATCTCTTGAGGCGGATATATAATACAAAAAGCCGTCATCAGTCGGGGTGACGGTAACTGATATA
>CAUCSW010000166.1 GCA_958445555.1 uncultured Clostridia bacterium
CTGAACGGTTCTTTTCTTCTTACGGAAGACGATCCGTTTATCGTCGAATGTCTGCAGCCGACTGCCGCCGCCTGGTAAAAGGAGCTCGGCGCTTACATAAACATCAAAGCGGAAAGCGCAGAGGGCGCGGCTGCCGCCGTGCGGTCGGGAAATTACTCTGTCGCGTTTGTAAAGATTTCATCGTCAGATCTGTCCGCAAAACAGATCATAGGAGATCTGTACGAAATGCTGGGCAGACCCGAAAAATTAAAATCCGCGGCGGAATCCGTTGAAAAAGCATCATCTCTTGAGGATGCCATCATGGCTGTTAATTCCTTTTCGCTGCTGCTCCGGCAGAACGGATACGCAGTACCTGTCTTCAGCATTCCGGCAAAGATAGTATATGATTCGAAATATTCCGGGATATCGGTCAATGAATACGGATATATAGATTTTTCACTTATCAACGAAAAATAGGCTGCAGCGCCGATCTTTCTGTTTCACCTGACATTTCGACTTTCTGTTTTATTTTTAAATATTGCCGCAAAAAAACCCCCCGGGCAAAACGCCTACGAGGGTCTGAAAGAAAAAAGGATCTACTTCTTATTGTCGGAATACCTGTCGCAGACTGCCATAAACGGAGAGCTCTCATCGCAATCAGCAGCGACAACTACGGGCTTTGTCAGGTCAAGACTGAACACACCCATTATTGACTTGGCATCCACCGTATATCTGCCCGATTTCAATTCAATGTCAAACGGCTGCATCATTGCTTCACTCACAAAACTGCGAACGGAATCTATATCGTTTAACAGAAGCACTCTTTCCGCCATAAACGATCATCTCCTTATCATTATGTTTATATTTTTCTTTTCAACCGTAGACCTTAAGCTGACAAGGGTTCGGCCATGTCTGCTTAACGGTTACCGTTCGTATCGTTAAATAAAACGATCTCGTTAACAATGCTACATTTATAATATCACATTCGCCGACTTTGTCAAGTCTCGGCGGTTTTAGCTCTGTCGATCGTTCTGTAAAAAGGGCGGTGTCCGCACCGAAAAATCACACCATAAAGCAGCATCAAGCAAAGAAACGGCAAGGAGTAACCGTCAAAAAAGCATCAGAAGCCGCAGCAAAAAGGCGAATTATATAACAAACAAAAATACCGCAACGGAGTATACATATGAAGGTCTATATCCACACCTTGGGATGCAAGGTAAACCAATATGAATCACAGGGAATTTCCGAGTTGTTCGCCTCGCGCGGGGCCGAAGTCACCGCCATACCCGAGGAAGCAGATGTTATCATCGTCAATTCCTGCACCGTCACCGCCGAAAGTGACCGAAAGACCCGTCAGTCGGTAAGGCATTTAAGAGGTGTAAATCCCGATGCCGTCATTATTCTTGCAGGATGCATGGCAGAAGCGTTTCCTCAGAAAGCAGCCGAAACGGAAGGTGCGGACATTATAATCGGTAACAAAGATTACGGCAGGATATTTGACACATACGAGGAATATCTCGCAGGCGGCGGAGCTAAGCTTCTAAAGATAGAGCAGCACGAAAAGGGCGATGCCTTCTCCACCCCGCCCGTAACGGGATTCAATGAACGCACGAGGGCTTATATCAAAATTGAGGACGGATGTGACAGATTCTGTACCTATTGTGTGATACCGCGCGCAAGAGGACGCGTCCGCTCAAGAAGCGTCGACGATATAAAAAACGAAGCCGAAGCACTGGGCAGTGCGGGTTTTAAAGAGATCGTGCTTGTCGGCATAAACCTTACCGCATACGGCACCGACATCGGCGCCACGCTTTTTGATGCCGTGAATGCCGCAGCCTCGGCAAAAGGCATAGAAAGGATCAGGTTCGGTTCAATGGAACCGGATCAGATAGACGACGAGACCCTCCTTTTACTGTCAAAGTGCGAAAAATTCTGCCCACAGTTTCATCTGTCTTTACAGTCGGGATGTGATAAAACGCTTAAGAGAATGAACCGCAAATATGACACTTCGTTTTACCTTGATCTTGTCGAAAGGATCAGGGCAATGTTTGTCAATCCTTCAATAACGACCGATATTATGGTAGGATTTGCGGGAGAAAGCGAAGAGGACTTCAACGAATCGGTGGCTTTTGCCGAAAAAGTCGGATTTGCCCGTATGCATATATTTGCCTATTCAAGGCGTCAAGGCACGGCAGCATATTCCTACCCCGATCAAGTGACAAATGCCGAAAAAGCGCGGCGTTCATCGGTAATGTCAAAGACCGCAGCGAAGCTTACAAAGTCCTTTTTTGAGTCGCAGGTAAACTTAAGAGCAAAGGTGTTGTTTGAATCTGAGCAGGACGGAATATGCCGCGGATACACCGAAAATTACACAGAAGTCTCCGTTAAGTCTAAAGAGCACCTTCACGGCGAAATTAAGGATGTGATCATCACGGGAGCATCAGCCGACAGCTGCATCGGAATATTATGCGACTGACATCCCTTAGGTGTTCGGCGCACGACTGAGCGGCCGAGCGACAAAGTGACAGAATGACAGAGCGGCACGCGATGCCGAGAGTATCGGGGCGATCGGGCGATGAGGCTCGGCGGAGCCGCGCGACCCCGCAGGGGTCGCAAAAACGGGCGCCGCATTCCAGCCGTTACATAAGTATCTGCAACGGCTGCGGATAATTCCCGTCAAGGTGGCACTTCCCTGCCCGTTTTCCGCGCTTCGCGCGGGCGGCTCCGCCGAGCCATCGCTACAAAAAAAATTCACCGCCGCGGCAGTTGCCGTGGCGGCTCGGATAGATTATTTTACTTACCGCGGTATTCGTTCATTGCCTTTTCAAGGTCTGATGAGCTCACGATGCCGTCGGGACTCGCGTTTCTGAGCCT
>CAUCSW010000167.1 GCA_958445555.1 uncultured Clostridia bacterium
GAAGTAAAAGATCCTCATTCATAAGAATGAGGATCTTCTGGTGATCCATCGGGGATTCGAACCCCGGACACCTTGATTAAAAGTCAAGTGCTCTGCCAACTGAGCTAATGAATCATATAAAACTTGACATTCAAAACGGGCCGACAGGACAAACAGTACATTTGAACGCCAATATATTATATCAGTGTCGACGCCGCTTGTCAACATTTTTTAATCGAAAGTTGCACTTTTTCCGCATGTTTCATCGGGCGTGCCGAAAATCGGGAGATACACCGCCCTCCGCACAAGGGGCAGGGCAGCGGAGCTATCCGTTTGCACTCCGAGACCTGTCGCCTCGGAGTGCGGAGTAAGTCTTATACACCTGCCCGTCCCTGTCCCGTCGGGTCTTATGCCCGTCAGTACTTGTGTCGGTCGGTACTTATGTCAGTCGGTATTCATGTCGGTCTGTATCTACGCCTGTACTTATGCCGGTCGATCAGTCTTTGTACCCGTCGGGATTCATATGCTGCCATCTCCAGCTGTCGGCACACATATCCTCAACCGTAAGATGGGCCTTCCAACCGAGCATTTTTTCCGCTTTTTCGGGATCGGCATAATACTCGGATATGTCTCCGGCACGGCGCGGGTCCACAACGAAAGGAATGTGCTTTCCCGATGCCTTTTCAAAGGCGGATTTAAGCTCCAGCACCGAGGTGCCCTTTCCGGTTCCGAGATTGACCGCTTCGCAGCCCTTGTGAGAGAGTGCCCATTCGATTGCTTTTACATGACCCTTGGCAAGGTCGACCACATGTATGTAGTCCCTAACTCCGGTGCCGTCGGGTGTCGGGTAGTCATTTCCGAAGACATGAAGCTCGCTTCTCTTTCCGACTGCGACCTGCGAAATGTAGGGCATCAGATTGTTGGGTATTCCCTTGGGCTCCTCCCCGATAAGACCGCTCTTGTGCGCGCCTATCGGATTGAAGTAACGAAGAAGGGCAACCGTCCATTCGGGATCGGCAGTTGAAATATCGGTGAGTATGTTTTCAATAAAGTACTTGGTTCTGCCGTAAGGATTCGATTGACCCTTGGGAAAATCCTCTTTGAGCGGCATTATCGCGCTCTCCTTGTATACGGTGGCGGAGGAGGAGAATACTATTTTCTTAACACCCTTAAGGGCGCATACCTCGCAGAGCGCGACGGTCGAACCGATATTCACATCGTAATACTCCAGCGGTTTCTCACATGATTCACCGACCGCTTTCAGTCCCGCAAAATGTATCCAGGCTTCAATGTTGTGTTTGTCAAATATTTCGGTCAGAGCCGCCTTGTCTCTCACATCGGCTTTGTAAAAAGCGGGACGCTTGCCGGTGATGGTCTCAATGCGGTCAATAACCATTTCTTTACTGTTGCAGAGATTATCAATGATCACGGGATCAAACCCGGCATTTATCAGCTCAACGCAGGTATGACTTCCTATGTACCCGGCACCGCCGGTGACGAGAATTTCCATTTTATAACTCTCCTTTTTATAGATGCGTATCGACGCTTTTGTTTCGTCCCTGTTTCCGGCGCCCGTCAAAGTAAAAGCAGAAAGTGTGAAATGCTCCGAAAAGGGACGCTGACCGACGGCAGGGTTCGACTCCCACTTGCCTGCTTTTTTGCACATTTATTCTATCACTGCAGTCGGAATAAGTCAATTTAGGTGTATAACAAAAATCGCACTTTATTTCTTCGGCATTTTGTGTTAATATCATAGTGACGGCGCTGCTCTGCGGGGGCGTAAAGAGAATACAAGAGAACGCAAGAGGGCAAACGGGAGCGCAAATGAGCGTAAAAGAGCGCAAGTTGGTTCCTTGCACGCCATTGCAAAAATCGACCGCACCCTACACTTAAAAACGCATCCGCCCTGCCGAAAAGCCGATCGGGCTGCCTAAAAGTCGATCGGGTCGTCGATATGACAACCGGGCTGCCGAGAAGTCAACACGGCTGCCGACCGAAGTCGGGAGTCGATAAAGAAAGGAAAGTGTTTGCCGTGCTGCTTGCATTCGATATAGGAAATACCAATATAACCCTCGGATGTTATGAGGGTGACCGGCTGGCGGTCACTGCCAGACTGTCATCCGATATAAGAAGGACCGGTGACCAATATGCCGCCGATATATTCACGATCCTCTCACTGCACGGTATCACGCCGAACGAGCACGATGATTCGATAATCTGTTCGGTGGTTCCCGCACTCTCAAGGTCGGTGGGCGAGGCGGTAAAGCAGCTTATCGGAAAGCCGCCCATTGTGATAGGCCCGGGAGTAAAGACGGGATTGAACATCAAAATAGATAATCCTGCGCAGCTTGGTGCGGACCTTGTCGCGGGAGCGGTGGGTGCCGCTGCAAAGTATCCGCTTCCGTCGGTAATAATAGATCTCGGGACCGCGTCGACAATAAGCGTTTTAAGCGCAAAAGGCGAATTCCTCGGAGGTGCGATAGCCGCGGGCGTCAATTCGACACTGCGCGCTCTCACATCAAATACCGCCCTCCTCTCGGATACGGGACTTGAACGCCCCGAGCATGTGATAGGAACCAACACCGCAGAGAGTATGCGATCGGGTCTGATCGTAGGCGCGGCGGCGATGATAGACGGACTTATCGACCGTATGGAGGAGGAGCTCGGCGAGCCGTTCGCCTCCGTGATAGCCACGGGCGGACTCGCGGGAGAGGTCATCCCCTGCTGCCGCAGAAGCGTGATAACCGATGACAGACTCCTGATCGACGGTCTTCGTATAATTTATAATAAAAATCGGTAAACCTTTTACAGCCGACGGATATTTCCGCCATTTTGATCTGCTTAATATTGCGTTGTATCGGAAACAAAACG
>CAUCSW010000168.1 GCA_958445555.1 uncultured Clostridia bacterium
AGTGGGTTTGTTCGGGGAACCTGCGGGGGTGGGGTATGTGGGGGCGCCCGTCGGCGCGCGCAAGGTGCGCGGCGGTGGGCGCAGAGTGGGTTTGTTCGGCGAACCTGCAGGAGGCGGGATATGCAAGGCGCCCGTCGGCGCGCAAGGTGCGCCGACGGGCGATAAGCAATCGTTTTGATACTGTTTTACGGTGTTGCACCGCATTCGGAATAAGCGGGATCCTATAATAGCCGTTCCGAGGTCAATCGTCACTACGATCTTTATCATCCGCCCCACCGTCTATATCTATCTCGACATCCACCCTCGAACCGACAGCTGCTGCCTCACGCTCTATCTGCCTTTTCTTAGATGTGTAATCAATAAGATCGATCGCGATCATTCTGAGGGTCGCAACCACGGGGACGCTTATCAATATTCCGAGGAATCCGAAAAATCCTCCTCCCACGGTTATTGCAATCAACACATATATCGGCTTGATACCAACCTGTTTTCCGACGATCCTCGGCTGGAGAATATTGCCGTCCAGTTGTTGTATCACCAATATGCACACTGCAGTGATTATTGCAGATGTTAAGCCATTTGTCGCAAGAGTCACAAGGCACACAATAACACCGTCGTTTATGGCGCCGAAATACGGTATCAGGTTACATATTCCGATAAAGAGTGCGAAGAAGACGGCATACGGCACGCCGATTATCCACAATACTATCATAAACACAATGCTGACCGCAAGTGCGTCAAGCAGCTGACCGTAAATATAGTTATAGAATATTTCGGAGATGCGTCTCAAATAGTCGTGTATAGCCGAGACTGTTCTGCCGCGCATAAAGATACCGAGTATCTTTCCGCATGCGCTTATCAACGATTCCCTCTGCAGCAGCATATATACCGACATAATAACCGATATAAATACCGATGCCACCGCAGAAACTATTCCTACTCCGATATCCTTTATGAGGTTGGGAATGTTTGATGTGCCGAAAAATGTCTTCAATCCCGCAGGGAGATCCTCATTAAAGAAGGTCTTGAGGTCAACGGGGATGCCGAATATCTTTCCGTCCTGATCGGTTATGTCGTTCACATAGCTTGATATCTGATCATAATACGACGGTATATTATCAGCCAGTTCAAGTACATTTTTTACGAAGATAGGTATTATAGCATAAATCAGGAGAGCGACTATCAGGACAAATACAATATAGACCGTAAGAACCGAAAATCCGCGGGAGTGTTTGTTAAAAAAATTTTTTGAACCGGTCTTTTTTAGGAGCTTTTCAAGTTTTTCGCACGGCACGCACAACATAAATGCGATTATGAAGCCGGCGATTATGGGAGAAATAACCGCAATGAACTGCCTTACGCCATCCAGTGACCACGGCAGAATGTCAACAAGCTTATAAATAAGTATAACTACTGCCGCGAATGACAGATTCTTGAGAAATCTGTTTTCCTTAAATCGATTCATTACCGTTTACGCTCCTTTTTGAAGGGTAGTATAAGAATCCCGAAAGTCTTTTCACGCGGAAAATGACCGAAGTGAGCAAGGGACAAAGTACAAGGCAGACCGATATCTCCCCTATCGCGACGCTAACTACCGTTGTGAGAAACAGGGGCACCGGTGCATCGGTCGCAGTTGTAAGCAAAGTCTCCGCTCCTACAAGCACCCCGTTTACCGCTGCGGATATAAATGCCGCTGCGGCGGTGATGATCACGATAAGGCGCACCCTTATCTTCCTATCGGCAGGAGGGATCCCGTATCGTCTCAAAACGGACTTTCCGACTGCCCTTATGAGGACAGAGGAGACAAGTGTTGCCGCGGAGCCGAAAAGAATATCTATTACGCCGAACGGGCTGGCGATATTGCCGAGCGCGCAGCCGAGTGCCAATCCGACAACAACATATGGGTTGAAAGCAGCAAGCGCGGTAAGCGCCTCCGATATGCGGAATTGAACCGAGCCGTAAGCAAGGCCGAGTGCTGCTGAGGCAAGTGTCATGACCGCATACAAGGCAGCGATAGCCGCCGTTACGGTGATTTGTTTTGACTTTGATCTCATTGTCTGTATACCGCCTTAATCCACCGCCTCACAAAAAGCGGGAGGCGGCGCTTAGTTTTATTTTTTGTCAGGATTTTGCGAACTGACATAACACCTTCTGCTCCGTATCACCGGCAAAAGCTCGGTGAAGTACGGCGCGGCACGGTGAAATATGAATTTATGCGATGAAATGCGTATCGACAGAGCGATCAGTGGCAGCCTTCACAGTCGCAGCTGCAGACCTTACCCACGATCGGCTCGGGATCTATTCCCTGCTTTTTATAGTAGTCGGCAAGCGCCGCCTTTATTGCCTGCTCCGCAAGCACGGAGCAATGTATCTTATGTGCCGGGAGGCCGCCCAGTGCCTCTACGACTGCCTTGTTGGAGAGTGCCAGTGCCTCTTCTACCCTATGACCCTTGATCATTTCGGTGGCTATTGAGGAGGTGGCGATCGCCGAAGCGCAGCCGTAGGTCTTGAACTTGCAGTCGGTTATAACTCCGCCGTCTATCTTAAGAAACATCTTCATTATATCGCCGCATTTTGCGTTGCCGACCTCGCCTACGCCGTCGGCGTTTTCGATCTCTCCCATATTACGGGGATGCATAAAATGATCCATAACCTGTTCGGTATACATACTATTTGTTTCCCTCTTCCTTCTTGATTTTGTCCCAAAGGGGTGACATTTTACGAAGTCTGTCAATTATTCCGGGCAGGACTTCTATGATGCGCTCTGCGTCCTCTACGGTATTTCCGTCTGAGAATGTCAGGCGCAGCGATCCGTGAGCGACCTCGTGTTTAAGA
>CAUCSW010000169.1 GCA_958445555.1 uncultured Clostridia bacterium
CACCACTCCGTATACTACCCTCACCCGCGCCCTCGGAGCTCTGCCGAACGGAAACCGCATATTCTTTCGCCGCCTATCCCGTGTAGAAAAAACTCTTTATACGGCAGCCGCTTCGAAGGGCCTCCTCGCAAAGGCGAACACCTTCGACGCAGAAAAGACCCGCCTGTTTTCTCTCTTTTACCGAGGTTGCCAGCTTTGCCGCATATTTTACGACCGTACTGTTTTTGCCTGCCTCGCTTACCGTTCCGACCGTTTTACTCACCGCCTTTGCTTTCGCCTTCGCATACCGATCCAAAATATAATATTCAAATTAGATATTACCACAACGACGGCAAATTTTCAATAGCAGACTGTTGAAAATAAAGACAAGCCGAGGAATTTCGGGTTAACGACGACTTTGCCGGCACCGTCGGATTTTAAGACCGACAGACATCGGTGCCGTCCTTAACACTCCCTCTGCATCGCCCCGATCCTCGCCGCCCGCGGCCTTGCCGCACATGTTTTTACCGCACATGTTTTTGCTGCGCGCCACCCATCGCCCGGCAGGTATAAAACGAGCCGCCCGTCGGCGCGCAAGGGGTGCACGACATAAGGCGGCTTATTGTTTACTTGCCGACGGGCGAAAGGTTCTCGGGGTACGGACACGCCCTTCCGCAAAGGGCAGTATGGTTTTTTACACGAGAAATCTCAGCAACGAACCCGTCTTTATCGGGCGGGCGAAAGGTATTCTTACCTCCTGCATCGGGTGCGGGGCGGAATCTATCGGGTTTCCCTCTCCGTCAAACAACTCGTTTACATCTACTGTGAACGGCGCGCTGCCCGCCTCAAGGCAATCAAGTCTTTGTCCCTTTGAAAACTTATTTTTAACGACTGCAAAAACGGCGCCGTCACGGTATCCCGTAACCACCGCACCGACCGCATAGTCTCTCACATATCCTGCATTTTCATATGTCATGGAATCGGTCGGTCTTCCGAAGTAAAATCCCGTCTTATAATTTCGGTGGCTTATTTTATTGAGCTCCTCCGTCACCCATGCGGGTGTTTTCGGTTCGCCCGAAAGATAAGCGTCAACCGCGCCGCGGTATGCGTTGGTCGTGACCGCGACATAATAGTGAGATTTTGCCCTACCCTCGATCTTGAGACTGTATACTCCCGCTTCTGCCATTTCGCGTATATGCTCAGCCATACAAAGATCGTCGGCGTTCAAAATATATGTGCCCTTATCCGTTTCGGTGATGTCAAAGTACTGACCGGGGCGCTTTTCCTCAACGAGCGAATAGCTCCATCTGCAGGGCTGCGCGCAGTCGCCTCTGTTAGCGTCCCTGCCCGTCATATATGACGAAAGCAGGCATCGTGCCGAAAAGGAAACGCACATTGCGCCGTGTGCAAAAGCTTCTATCTTAAGATCGGTCGGCGTTTTTGCCCTTATTTCGGCTATCTCGTCAAGCGAGAGCTCCCTCGCAACAACGATCCTGTCGGCTCCCATATCGTAAAAAGCGCGTGCCGTAATATAGTTTACTATTCCGGACTGCACCGAAATATGCAGCTCACAGTCGGGGGCGTATTTTTTCACGAGTCCCATCGTGCCGATATCGGAAACGATAAATGCGTCCGCCCCTGTATCGGCAACGGTCTCTATGAACGAAGGCAGTCTCGGCACCTCTTCGTTGTGCGGACGTGTATTGCAGGTGACATAGACGCTGACACCGCGATCGTGGGCATACTTTACGCCCTCACGCATATCCGCCTCACCGAAGTTGGTTGCGGCGGTCCGCATTCCGAATTCCTCGCCGGCAATATAAACGGCGTCGGCTCCGAAATCCACCGCCGCTTTAAGTCTTGTAAGGTCGCCCGCCGGGGACAGGACCTCAAGCTTTTTATCGGTATAAGGCGACATTCTACTTCCACAGGCCCTTCTGTCTCAGCGACGATATTGTTTGCAGATGCTCACTGTATGTCTTGTTGTAATAAAACTTATTGTTTTTATCCGTGACAAAGTAACACATATCAAAGTTTTCCGCGGGGCGAGCCGATGCTTCTATCGACTTTACGCCGGGTGAACAAAGCGGTCCCGGAGGCAAGCCCCTTGTCTTATTCGTATCGTATGCGCCGTCTCCGTACGGATAATTTGCGGTAGGCGAAGAACCGAGGAGATTCGGTTCCGTCGTCCAGGCAAGGCGGTTATAGAACACCGCCGACACCTTTTCTTTATCGGTATATGCGGCGTTGCCCGATTCCATTTCTATTATCGACGCCATTGTGAGGGTCTGATGAAGGGTGAAGCCTCGGTTCTGTGCAGTCTTGATTAAGTCTTCGGGCAGTTTTGCCTTAAAGTTATCAAGCATGCGGCGTGCCGCCCTGATTGCTCCCTCTTCGCCTCCGAAGGCGTAAAAATCGTATGTGTCGGGATAAAGATAGCCTTCAAGTTTATAGTACACCGTGTCCGGGATATCTTTGAGGAAATCGTATTCAAAGTCTCCCTTTTTCGCGATCTTCTTGAAATCACTTGCCTTGCAGACGCCGTTTTTTTCAAGCAGCGCCGCTATCGTATCCACATTTGAGCCCTCGGGGATCATGACCTTAACGGTATTGGCACTCTTACCCGGCTTGGTAAGGGCGTCTATTATATCGGAATAGCTCATATCTCCGCTCATTACATAAAGACCGTATTTGAACTTTGAAAAATCCCCCTTTGTCTTGACATACAACTTAAAGACCGTCGGATATCGGATAACTCCGGCGTCGCCGAGCGCCTTTCCCACTTCGGCGAGCGAACTGCCCTTGGAGATGTCCACCTCGACCTCGCTTTTTACATCAAGCGGGTGGTTGG
>CAUCSW010000170.1 GCA_958445555.1 uncultured Clostridia bacterium
ATATCCGGCACACTTGTCTATAAATACGGTCCGCTGGCATTGAGTTCGCTCATCGGCTCCTACAGTCTGCTCATCCCCACATTTTACGGCGCCGTTTTTGAAAAAGCCCCGCTTACCGTTTTTATATGGATCGGCCTTGTACTCTTTGCGGTATCCCTCTTTCTCACAAACTATAAAAAGGGTGCCGATAACGAAAAAAAGATAAGCATAAAATGGATAGTATTTCTCGTTATCAGTTTCATTTCAAACGGACTCTGCTCGGTCTTTCAGAGACTTGAGCAGACAAATGTGCCGTCACAGTACTCCGACACCTTTATGATAGAGGCGCTGCTGATAGCCTCTGCGGTCATAGCGGCGGCATCGTTTATTTCGGAAAGCAAAAACGATCGTGTTTCCGTTACCAAAGGAGCGCTCTGCCCCGCGGCCCTCTGCGGCGTGTCAAACGCCATAGTAAATGCAGCGGTGATGTTTCTTAACAACCGCTCTTTTCCTACTGCGGTCATGTTCCCGGTCATCTCGGCAGGCGGTATAGTGATCATATTTATAGCGTCGGTCACATTCTTCAAAGAAAAGATGAGCCCCTTGCAGGTGATCGGATTTGTCCTCGGAATCCTGTCCATAATCTTTTTCAACCTGTAGTTCGGGACCAAAAAGCAGATCTTGTCTTTGTCGGCTCACATTAGCCTGTTCCACCCGTTAAAAGGAGATTATATACCCTAAACGGAAGAGCAAATTCAGATCCGAAACCAAGCAAATTCAAATTCGAAGCCAAAGGAGAAAACAAAATGGAAAAAATGCATTTGGGCATCATGGCAGACTGTTCCAGAAACGCGGTTTTGAGTGTAGACGGAGTAAAAAGACTTATCGATTGCCTGCAAAAAATGGGGTACAACACATTGATGCTTTACACCGAAGACACATACGAGGTAAATGATCAGCCACTCTTCGGATATCTCCGCGGAAAATATACAAAGACGGAACTGAAAGAGCTCGTAAAATACGGAAAAGAACACGGTGTGGAGCTCATCCCCTGCATACAGACACTTGCACACCTGAATCAGATGTTTAGATGGAGCGAATATCAGGACATCAGAGACTGTGACGATATACTCTTGGTCGGCGAGGAAAAGACATATCGCCTGATTGAAGATATGATACGCTCCGTCCGCGAATGCTTTGATACGGATATCATCCACCTCGGCATGGATGAAGCGCATAATTTGGGAAACGGAAAGTATAAGCAGCTGCACGGCGAAACCGATCGCTTTGAGATCCTCAAAGGTCATCTTGACAAGGTCACGGACATTGCGAAAAAATACGGATTCAAACCTATAATCTGGAGCGATATGTTCTTCTCTTTGGCAAAGAGAGCAAGGAACGATTATTCCTGGTACTACACCGACGATCCCGATATCATCACTCCCGAGATCGCGGCAACGGTTCCGGAAGGACTGGGACTCACCTATTGGGATTACTACGCCGATGATAAATCGCGCTACGATAATATGCTTGAAGCACACCTCCGCTTTGACCACCCCGTCTGGTTCGGAGGCGGCGCCTGGACATGGGCGGGATTCGCTCCCCACAATCGCATGTCGGTCCGCAGGACCCGTACCGCCATGCAAAGCTGCCGTGAGAAGGGTATAAAAAATATCTTCCTCACCTGCTGGGGCGACAACGGAGGAGAGGCAACCGTGTTCAGCGTTCTGCCTACCCTGTTTTACGCTGCGGAAGTATATCGCGGAAACGAAGACGAATCGTCTATACATACAAAATTCAAAGAGACATTCGGAATCGATTTCGACGACTTTATGAAACTCGATCTGCCTGCCGTGCCCTCCCCCGAATGCGCCGACAGTACAGACAGTTTTGATATCACGCTCCTCTATTCCGACCCCTTCCTCGGTTGGACCGATTCGGTGATTAAAAGCCGTTTTCCGAACGCCGAAAGGTTGTATGAAGAGTACGCCGCAGAGCTTGCCAAACTTCAAAACAACGACGAATTCGGCTATATATTCCGAGCATTCTCGGCAATGTGCAGCCTGCTTGCCGTAAAATCCACACTCGGAATAAGGACAAGAGAAGCCTATAAAAGCGGCGACAAAAAAGCCATAAAGGAATTGACAGACAGATACAAAGAGGCCGAAAAGCGCGCCGCCGACTTCTACAACGCTTATCGCGATGCCTGGTACCATGACAAAAAAGGCTCGGGATTTGAGGTTCAGGACATCCGCCTCGGCGGACTTATCTTCCGCCTTGCCGATTGCCGCAAGCGGCTTGAAAGCTACCTCGACGGCAGCATTTCAGGCATTAACGAGCTTGAAGAAAACCCTGTCGATATCCCGATAGGCGACGGACAGTGGCCGCGCTGGAATCAGAGCGCATCGGTCAACAGTATCGGATAGTTTCTCATCATCAAACAAATTCCCGAGTCCGACGGCTCGCCGACGCCGAACGGTTATCGCTCTGTCGGCACTGTATTCTGTCGAAAATAACAGATCGCAGTGTGTCAATAAACACTTGACTCAATTCGCACGCCGTGATACAATTAGTGAGAAGTTCGGGCGCCGAAAAAAATAAAAACGCTCGGGCAGACAGAGTAAGAAGATGAGCGTTGACCTTACGCGAAAGACGGCACAGACAAAACCGAGGATGACATCGGCAAAACCGAAGTTCATATAGGCAATCGATTGCCGCCTCGGAGGGAAAAGTGTCTTTCCGAAAGAAGGTCATAAGTGCCCTGCGAACGGGGAGTTGTCGCAGGGACGAAAAGTGCCCGAAGGCACTTGCGGTTCATCCGATGCATCCCGCTGTTATATAAAGAAGAA
>CAUCSW010000171.1 GCA_958445555.1 uncultured Clostridia bacterium
CCGATGACGCAAAGCTTTTGGAAGCCGTCTCGGTCGATATGGAACAAATTCAAACGCACTCGGAGCAGGTACGAAGTCAGGTTCCCGCAAAAAGTCAGGAGTAAATTCCTAAACCCCCGCAAAAAAGCAATGGCCGAATAACGATATATATAAACGCCGCCCACCGAAGCACTGTAAGTGCTCCGACGGGCGGCGTTTTTTCTCAATATAAAGGAGCGGCTCCTCGACTCATTCTCTACAGAACCAGCTTGTAATCCTCTTTTTTGACCCAGCCGAGGCGGAGAAGGACTGCATTGAATATGAGAGACAACACCGCAGGCAGAACAATGCAGACGAGCAATAACCCAACCCACCTGAAGGTATTCATTTCGGTCGATGCGATCATATCTATCGGGCTGACCAAACCGCAGGTGCCCATTCCGGCCGAAACGCCGGTGCACTTCAATCCGAAGACTGCGGAAGAGATAGGACCTGTTATTGCCGAAGCGAGCGTGGGCGCGATCCATATTCTGGGATTTTTTACGATGTTACCCATTTGGAGCATAGAGGTTCCGAGACCCTGGGCTATCAGTCCCGACATACCGTTTACCGAATAGCTGATGACCGCAAATCCGACCATCTGCGCACAGCAGCCTGCTCCTGCCGCACCGCCCGCGATTCCCGATATTCCTATCATTGCGCATATGGCGGCACTGCTGATGGGAAGTGTAAGTATCATACCGATAACCACGGAAATTATTATTCCCATAATAACGGGCTGCATTTCGGTCGCGGTATTGATAAAGTACCCGAGCCAATACATACAATAAGCAATGCCGGGGCAGATCAGTTTTGCAAGTGCGATTCCCGAAGCCACGGTGACCGTGGGGGTGACGAGAATGTCGACCTTTGTTTCTTTCGAAACGAGTTTTCCGAGTTCGACCGCGACAAGTACGATGAAGAAAGCACCTGCAGGACCCGCGGAAATACTCTTGAGCTCTCCGCCGAGCATAAACTCCGTCGTCATTCCGTTGCCGGCGATCCCGACCGCCGCGGCACTGAACAAAACAAGCGGAGGCGCGGAAAGCTTATATGCTATGGCAACTCCGAGTGCGGCGCCCGTTGCTGACTTTGTATATCCCGCAAGCTCATTAAGGAATTCCCACCCCGTGTATTTTCCGAGAGTGGAAAAAATGGTTCCTATCAGGAGGGACGCAAAAAGTCCCAGTGCCATAGTTCCCATTACATCCACAAAATAGAGTTTGGGCGAAAGTGTTACATTTTTCCGCTTAAAAAACTCCCTGATTTTTTTCATCGATAAACCCCCTCATATTTTTCCCGATATTTACCCGCAAAACCGCGGGACCGCAATACAGCGAAACATGATAAGCAAAACAAATAAGCGAAGCATGGTCAGCGAAGCCGTGAGATCGAAATCGCGATCGCGCGAATTTTCACGAGCGCTCCCCCGAGCCCCCTCACCCGTCCGCAGCAAAAGACAGTGTGAAAAGACACAGGTCCGCGGGCGCTGTTGTTTGCGGTTCGCAGCCCGCGAACCCGTTTTTCTCATTTTTTAAGCGCTCTTTCAAGCCAAATGACGCCAATGTCAAGCGCATTGTAAAAACCGTTCTTTTCACTCGTTTTGACGACCCGAGCCTGCGGTTCAAGGGTGGTGTCGGTAGATAAAAGCTGAACCGTTATTCTGTCGGCGATGTTTTTGTCGCCTGCCTTCTTTTCCGAAAGCACGGTCATCTTTATGATGAACTTCTCCGAAGAGCTTCCGTAATAAACGACATTGCCGTTTCTCACGATAGGTCTGCCCTTGTACTCAAGAAATTCGTTCTCTGCCATATTTTTCAACTCCGTTTCCTGTTCAAAAAAACATATATTTAATAATAGCACATCAAAGTTCAAAAGTAAAGCCGACAGATCTTCCGATGTTAAGAAAGTCTTCACGGCAATCGGCGGTATCTCGGTTTTCGGCGCAAAAAGGAGCTGACAAAACAAGATGAAACCGTGGGAAAAGCGATTGCTTTTATCACTTCTTATATTCTTCACGGCGGCATTTGCCGCCTTCACTGCGCTGTTTTTATACCTTACCGTCAGCAGAGAAGGGACCGTATCCGATACATTACGGGTCGCAGCACCCTGCTCGTCGACATCTTGCTCGTCGACCTCTTGTTCGTCGATATCTTATTCATCGGTCGGATGTTCTTCCGAGTCCCGTGCTCCGTGAGCGACCGTAAAGCGGAAGTTTTCGGCTCACCTTAAGCTCTGTCGTCCGCCTCAATTACCTTTATTTCGTTTCTCAGATATGCGTCTTTCCGCCGAATTCCAAATCTTGCCGACAATAAAGACTGCAAAAAAGCCTATTCCCGTCCCGAGGATCGCTCCCGCCAAAACATCGGACGGAAAATGAACATAAAGGTACAGACGGGACAGGGCGATCATCACCGCCAAAACAAGGGCGGGGATCCCGAGTCTTTTATCCCTGCACATCAAAACCGTTGCGCATTCAAATGAAGCAAGTGTATGACCCGAAGGGAAAGAAAAGTCGCTCAAACTGCTTACAAGCAGGTCTATCTCCACTCCGGGGAAATCATAAGGTCTTGTCCTCGCCACGACATTTTTAATAATTTCGTTTCCGAGTATTACACCGATAAGGAGCGCCGCTCCCATCATCACGCCCGTCTTTCTCGTCTTTTTGATGCAGATAAGGACCAAGGCGACCGCGATCCAGAACAATCCCTTATCACCGAAGACGGTGACTATAGGAAAAAGACGGTCAAGAAATGCACATCTCAGGTGTTCCTGTATCCAGTCGAGTATCGAAAAATCG
>CAUCSW010000172.1 GCA_958445555.1 uncultured Clostridia bacterium
ACGCACCCTCTCCGACATCCCGTCCCTTTTCCAAAAGGCAGACCGAAAGTCGGTACCTTGTCAGCTCACGTGCCGTCATGGCTCCCACAACGCCGGCACCTACAACTGCCACATCAAAATTTTCTCTGCTCATTTTTTACTCCTCTACGGCAAAAACAACATTTTCGATTTCTGTCAGCGACCCTACATCGGTATTTATCCTCCCGTCGGTCACAACACTTATACCCACATTGCCGACCGTTCCGCTTTTCGGTGCTGAAATATGATATGTAAAGCTTTCGGGCAGTTTGTTCTCAAGCTTTTTCAACACTTCGTTCACCTTATAGGCGTCGTCCACTTCTATATAAACGGTCTCGGTGCTCTTCCTTTTGCGCTCCATCCTTGCAAAGAGCAGCGTCGTCGATAAAAACAGTACCGTGACCGCTGCGGCGCCGATATAATATCCGTATCCGAGCGCGACGCCGACGGTAGCGGTAGTCCACACGCCCGCAGCGGTCGTCAATCCGCTTATCATATTGTTGCTTTTGAGTATTATCATTCCCGCGCCCAAAAAGCCTATGCCCGAGACGACCTGCGCGGATATTCTGAACACATCGCCGTTGCTTCCCATCATATCGGATACAAACACACTTGTCATGGAGGTCATACAGGCGCCGAGGCACACAAGCACATGGGTCCTTATTCCCGCCGCCCTGCCGTGACGGGCGCGTTCTCCTCCGATGGCGGCACCTACCAGGACCGCTGCGATCGAGCGCAAAACAGTAGCTATCAATACATTATTCAAATCTGATCATCCCTTTATCTTTCGTCTTTTAAAATCAGCGAAATGCGTCGGTGCTGCCGCCTGTCAGGGTCCCTTTTCGATGCCCGAACGGATCCCTCGCGGACAGATGCCTCGGCACCGGTTGAGGCGGACCGCCGCGACACGATCGAATTCGGTCGCAGACAAACAACACCCATCACCCTTTAACGCGGAAAAGGAAAATGCGAAGCGCCGAAGAGATGCTCAAAAACATCTCTCGGTCATTCCGCACTCAATTACTCCGCAGATACAATATTTATACTCGGCAAATATACGCCGCATTCTATATTTCGTTCCAAAGCTCCCGCTTTCCGGTGGACACCGCAAGCGCGCCGCTTGAAAGTGCAGCGGTCACTTCCTGTTTTGTTTCGATAAGTCCTCCGGCTATCACCGGAATATCGCCGCCCGTAAACAGTTTCAGCGCCTTGGGTATAACGCCCGGCATGATCTCAATGAAATCGGGTCTCGCGGTTTCTATGGTCTCTGCTATCGAGCGCATTCCCTTCGAATCCAAAGCGAAAAAGCGCTGGACCGAAAGCAAGCCTATCTCCTCCGCCGCCTTTACGAGTTGGGTCCTCGTTGTTATAATGCCGTCCGTTTTGAGTCCTTTAAGCCACTCCATTGCAGCCCGATCTTTTCCGATCCCCTCCGCCAGGTCCATATGAACGAATACGAACTTTCCGTTTTCTTTGGCGAGACCGATATCCCTCTCGATCGAAAGAATATTCGCGCCCTGCATAAAAAGGACCTCTGCATCCGAGCCGACGGCTGCCTGCCAGCCTGCACGGTAGGTCGCGGCGATAACCGGTGTTCTTTCCAGTGCGTCTTTTATCGCGTTTTCCAAAATTGCGCCTCCGCAGAATTTGTATTGATTTTTCGGTATACGGTCCCGCCTTATGCCGCTTCGCGGCATAAGGCAAAGGGTAAAATCCGACCCGGCGTTATAAAACAAAAAAAGACACAAAGCAACGAGGCACTTTGCATCTCTCTTCTCTAAAGCTCATTATATCACAACATGCCGAAATGTCAAGCGCAAACCGCCCCGCGAAAATTTCGGCAGATCACGAAAAACAGACAGCCCTGTCGGCCGCCTGTTTTCTCTCCTTTTTCCTCCCTCTCCGACCGGTTTTTATCGTTCTTAATTTCGTGCTTACGGCATATTCTCATAACAGAGAGACTTAATAAATTCACGGCAAATCAACTCGGGTGACGGAGTATGGAGCGAAAATTTCGGGTCTGCGCTCTCGGCTGCGGGTCGGATGCACCATACTGCCGTATGTCTGTACGAAATTTGCCGCGTGCGGCGGTGCCGGGCGGAATATACAAGTCAGAAGTCAAAGGAGTGACCGTATTTTGTTTTGCAGAATAGCCGACATGCGCGAGAAGCAGGTGATTTGCATTAAAAGCGGTATCTTTCTCGGATGCGTCGGAGATGTTGAAATTGACACCTGCAACGGCAGGCTCATTAACATAGTTATTTTCGGCAAGCCCAAGTTTTTCGGCCTGTTCGGCAGATGCGACGACATTGTACTTCCGTGGAACTGCATCGAAGTTATCGGAAGGGATGTTATGCTCGTCAATTTTGAGCCGCCCGCCGGGCCCCGCCGTCCGAAGCGCGGGCTTTTCTCGGGACTCTTTTCGGGAGGATATACGAACTGAAAGCGCACCCCGGCGGATATCGGGCTCTGTCCGTGCGGTAAAAACATCCGCGGAGCATTAAAGAGGTGCTCGAAGCCGGGCTCCTCGTTTTAAGCATGCGAGAGTTGTCAAAAACCGACCCGGCCGGCAAAAAGCACCGCATCCGCACCCGGCAGGTGTCGTCGGTCACAGAGACAACGCTTCAAGTATCTCGATAACTATTTCCGATTGCAGCAGCATCCCCCGCGGCGTGAGAGAAAAACCGTCGGCAGTTTCTTTTGCATACTTGCACCCGATGAGCCGCTTTACAAGCTTGATATACCGCTCGGTCGGCAAAACGCCGTACTTTTTTTTGAGCTCCGACAGATT
>CAUCSW010000173.1 GCA_958445555.1 uncultured Clostridia bacterium
TCGGTATGGCAATCATCCTCACGGATGATAACGTACTGAGAGACATCGACAAGTCGTCTTGTAAGATAACCCGAGTCGGCTGTACGAAGAGCGGTATCGGCAAGTCCCTTTCTGGCTCCGCGGGAGGAGATGAAGTATTCGAGAACATTCAGACCCTCTCGATAGTTAGCTCTGATCGGAACTTCGATTATTTTACCGGAAGTGTTGGCTATCAGTCCGCGCATACCTGCAAGCTGTCTTATCTGGCTCATTGAACCACGGGCTCCGGAGTCCGCCATCATATAGATGGGGTTGAATTCGTCAAGGTTGTCCTTCAGCGCGTCACCGATATCCTCGGTAGCGGTGTTCCAGATCTTAACGAATGCATTAAGACGCTCTTCCTCGGTGGAAAGACCCATCTTATAGTTCATTGTGATCTCGTCGATCTTTGTCTCGGCTTCCTTTATAAGTCTTGCCTTGTCGCCCGGGATAATGGCGTCGGCAACGGCAACCGTAATGGCGCCCTTTGTCGAATACTTGAATCCCGTTGCTTTGATCTTATCGAGGACTGCGGAGGTCTCGCTGGTTCCGTGAATACGGATGCAGGCGTCGATGATCTTTCCGAGGTCCTTTTTGCCGACCTTTTTCTGGATTATCTGATCATTGCTTTCTATGACCTGCCTGATGACCGGCTGACCGTCATCCTTGACCTTGAAGCAGATCTCAAGATCGAGCTCATGCCCGGGCACGGTGCGGTCCACATATCCGAGATCCTGAGGGATCGATTCGTTGAATATGATGGTACCGACGGTCGCATGGATTATGCGGCTTATGTCATTGCCATCGGCGTCCTTGCCGCTCATGCGGACCTTTATGGGAGCATGGAGTCCGACTTCACCGTCCGAATAAGCCATTATGGCTTCGTTTTTATCACGGAAGATCTTGTTTGCGCCCGGCTCATCCGCCTTAACTATCGTAAGGTAATACGAACCGAGGACCATGTCCTGAGTAGGAACGGTGACCGGTTTGCCGTCCGCAGGCTTGAGCAGGTTGTTGGCGGCAAGCATAAGGAATCTTGCCTCTGCCTGGGCTTCAGCCGAAAGCGGAACATGGACTGCCATCTGGTCTCCGTCGAAGTCGGCATTGTAAGCGGTACATGCGAGCGGGTGGAGCTTAAGCGCTCTGCCCTCGACAAGTACGGGTTCGAACGCCTGTATACCGAGTCTGTGAAGTGTAGGAGCACGGTTGAGAAGAACGGGATGTTCCTTTATCACGACCTCAAGTGCATCCCAAACTGCGGTATCTGCTCTTTCGACCATCTTCCTCGCGTTTTTGATGCTCTTGACAACCTCCTTTTCGACAAGGCGCTTCATGACAAAAGGCTTGAAGAGTTCAAGTGCCATTTCCTTCGGCAGACCGCACTGATACATTTTCAGCTCCGGTCCGACAACGATAACCGAACGACCCGAATAGTCGACACGCTTACCGAGAAGGTTCTGACGGAAGCGGCCCTGCTTGCCCTTAAGCATATCGGAAAGCGACTTGAGAGCCCTGTTGTTGGGTCCGGTCACGGTCTTGCCGTGTCTGCCGTTATCAATGAGGGCGTCGACCGCCTCCTGAAGCATTCTCTTCTCGTTGCGGATTATTATTTCAGGTGCATCAAGCTCAAGCAGTCTCTTAAGACGGTTGTTTCTGTTGATGACCCTTCTGTAAAGGTCGTTAAGGTCGGAGGTCGCGAATCTTCCGCCGTCGAGCTGGACCATCGGGCGGAGATCCGGCGGGATCACCGGGATAACATCGAGAACCATCCACTCAGGGCGGTTTCCCGACTTGCGGAAGGCTTCAAGCACCTCAAGGCGCTTCTGAAGGCGCGTGCGCTTCTGGTTTGCCGAAGACGAAACGGTAGCGTCAAGCTCTTCGCGTACCTCGGCGCACTCTTTTTCAAGGTCGATCTCGGAAAGAAGCTCTTTTATGGCTTCCGCACCCATTCCGACCCTGAAGTCGTCCTCGTATTTTTCATACATCTCCTTATACTCTTTTTCGGTAAGGAGCTGTTTTTTCTTGAGCGGTGTATCGCCGGGATCGAGAACGATATACTGTGTAAAGTAGATCACATGCTCAAGCACCTTCGGCGACATGTCGAGAACAATACCCATTTTAGAAGGTATTGTCTTGAAGTACCAGATGTGAGACACCGGGGCGGCAAGCTCTATTGAGCCCATGCGCTCACGGCGCACCTTGGAGCTGGTTATTTCAACTCCGCAGTTAGGGCAGACCTGCCCTTTATATCTCATTCTCTTATACTTGCCGCAGCCGCATTCCCAGTCCTTGGTGGGTCCGAATATCTTTTCGCAGAAAAGGCCCTCTTTTTCCGGCTTGAGAGTACGGTAGTTTATGGTCTCGGGCTTGGTTACCTCGCCGTGTGACCAGCTTCTGATCTGATCGGGTGACGCAAGGCCGATCTTTATTGATTCGAAATCTATATTGTCCATCAGCTTACCCTCCTATTATTCTTCGTCGTCGGCATAAGCTTCGGGAGCATATTCCTCTTCGGTGACGATGTCGTTTCCTTCCTCGTCCTGAAGTCCGAAGCCGTCAAGATTATCGGCGACTGTTTCGTTGTTGAATTCTTCCTCGGTCACCACCGGAGGAGCAAAGCCGTAGGTCTCATCATCAAACGACTGCTTGAGGTCTATTTCGTTTTTATCATTATCCAGAACCTTGACATCAAGACCGAGAGACTGGAGTTCCTTGACAAGGACCTTGAACGATTCGGGGACCCGCGCCTTGGGAACATTCCCACCCTTTACTATCGACT
>CAUCSW010000174.1 GCA_958445555.1 uncultured Clostridia bacterium
CGAAGCTCACTCCTCCGAAGAAGCTTGCTCCTCCGAAGAAGCTTGCTCTTCAGACAACATCGGTTCTGCTGACATATCTTCTTCGGTCTATACACCCTTTTCCGCCGAAACACCTCTCTCAGCCGACACTACCCCCTCCTCCGACACTACCCCCTCCTCCGACACGGTCAGCGTCGAAACGGGTGCTAATGCAAGCGCAGATGCACATACTATTGCCAATACAGATGCCGATACAGGCGCACATGCAAGCACAGACACAGACATCGGCGCCGATAACAAGTCTGCCGTACAGGATACGGATAGCGGTGACGATATGACCGCCCCCGACGACAGCGTACCGCACGACAGCGGATCAACCGTTTCCGAGACAGACCCGTCAAACGAAAACGCCGATACGACGGAAACCAAAAAAGGTAAAGCACGAAGATTTTTAAGCACGGTCTTGCCATGGGTAGGCGACAGTGTTCCGATCATGATCGGAAAGATCGCCCTGATCGCGGTTTGTCTTCTCTCGGTCGCGTTATGTGTATATGTTATATCCGACTTTGCCGCCGTTGGAAGGCAGCGTGAGCTTACAAAAGAGCTTAATTCTGCATATAGAGAGGCATCTCTCCCGGATGACGCGGATACCGTCAATGAAAACGGTATATACAAAAAATTCGGTGATCTCTATGCTTCAAATCCCGATATACGCGGGTGGATAGGCAGTTCGGGCGGTGCTTTGAGCGGCCCTGTTATGTCGGGGGACAACAACTATTTTTACTCGACGCACGACTTTTACGGAAAAACTTCACGATACGGGTCGATATTCTGCGACGCGTCTTTAGGCATCGTCGACGGGAATTCTTCGGGGAACACTGTATTATACGGCTCATCATTCGATGATTCCGCTCCTTTTTCCGGTCTGAAGGAATACCGATCGGCGGAGTATCTGTCCGAGCACCCATTAATATACCTTGACTCGCTTACCGAGAGCGGCAGTTATGTGATTTTTGCCGTTATAGAAACAAATGCGGACAACTACCGCGACTACGCTTCCGACACCGGTTTCGACATCACGGGTTATATAAGCAGGCTGCGCGAGGCCTCTCTGTTTGATGTCTCGATCGAAACCGAGAACGCAAGGCAGCTGCTGACACTCGTAACGCAATCGGACGACAACGGCAGGCTGATAGTCGTTGCCCGCCGCCTTTCTGATTCCGAGTTGATCCCGAGTGTCGATGTGACTGTAAGGAGAGGTTAAAATGCCGATAACATTAAAAGCCGAGATCATATACTTTTGCGAGCAGAGCGATCCGCGTCTTGAATTCGGGCTGAGCGGCGACTATCCCTCGCGCACTCTTTCGACATCATGCTCGGACTATAGAGAGTATCTGTATGCACTCAAAAAAGCCGTCAGCCGCAACAATCTTATTCTTGTTGTGGGCGGGTTCGGAGAAAACGGAGAGATGGCGCGGGTTACGGGTCTCGCGGTAGGAAGAGAGCCCAAGAGAATCGATTTTCAAAAGCTCGGCTACGGCGAGGTGTCGGGGGCTCCGGAAATGCTGCCCGAATCGGGGCTGCCTCTTGTAGACAAGGAGGGCGGATTCGCAGGCGTGCTGCTTGAAAGCGGACCTCAGGCGATAGTTCTTCTCGATGAAAAAAACAAAAACCGCGGGTATATTATCCGCGATCTCATTGCACCTTACCTATCGGAGTTATACAACACGGTTATAAACAAAAAGGAGAATTGACACCATGGCTGAAGCAATACAAAATGCTCTTGAGGGTTTGCCGAAAGAGCTTATCGTTTTCATTATCTCAATGTGCCCGATCCTGGAGCTGAGAGGCGGGCTTATAGCCGCCTCCGCCATGGGCATAAATGTCTGGGTGGCGCTCCCCATATGCATAGCGGGAAATCTTCTGCCGATACCGTTTATTCTCCTTTTTATAAGAAAGATATTCACACTGATGAAGAAGACCAAGTTTTTCGGAAAGATAGCCGACAAGCTTGAAAAAAAGGCCGAGAAGAACAAGGGAAAGGTCAACAAATATGCGATGTGGGGATTGTTTGCTCTTGTTGCTATTCCCCTTCCCGGAACCGGCGCCTGGACGGGTGCACTCGTTGCCGACGCGCTTGATCTCCGTATCAAAAAATCATTTCCCATGATAGCGTTCGGTGTACTGACCGCAGGTGTGATAATGGTCGTTATCGCTTACCTCTTCCCGGCCGTGTTTGAAAAGTTGTTTAAGTAACCGTAACCACGCCGTTTTTTCAGAACCTATATCGTTTTTTCTGACCGCAGCACAGCTGCGGTCTTGTTTTTATGACTTTAGCCTGTTGAGTACCGGGGTCCGAAACAGGCTGAAGTCATAAATAACAAAACGCAGCCGCGCAAGGTGCGGCTGCGTTTTGTTGCGGGAGCGCGCCCCGTCGACGCGCGCGGTGCGGCGGTGGGGCGCGCAAAATGTGTCGGTTAAAGTGCTAAGTGACGGGAGTCTCCAAAGGACAGTCCGATCGGAGTTTGATCGGTTTATTGAATATGCAACGGGGGCGCCGGTGAAGATCTTCTTCGTCGGCGCCCCCGTTTCGATTATCTATTTACAAATTACCGCCCTACACCCTGAAAATGAGATCGGTATATGTAGGGTATGGCCAGATATCACTTCCCACGATTCGCTCAAGGGCATCGACATCATGTCTCATAAGTCTCATATCGCACAAAAGAACATCATGGCAATACCGTGCGTGATCTATCGATG
>CAUCSW010000175.1 GCA_958445555.1 uncultured Clostridia bacterium
ACCCTCTCGTTTTCTTACTACAATCAAAACAGTGTAGGCTACATACATGCAAGGGTAATGAGCGACACCTCACGCATAGGCTCGCTCGTTTCCTGGACCCTGATGGATGCCGTCTCGCATTCGACCTACCTTATCGGCTCGATTGCCGTAATGCTTATTGTCAATGCGAAACTTGCCCTGCTTACGATATCCGTCGTGCCGCTTCTTGCCGTCACATTCTCAATGTTTATATCATATGCACAGGGAATGATGGAGCCGGTGAGGTGGATAGTCGATGCGGTCGCCGAACTTATAACGACGCAGGTGAACATCGAGCGCCTGCATAAGCTCCTGACTACCGTCCCCGATGTTATTGATACACCCGAGGTGACGGAAAAATACGGAGACAGTTTTTCTCCCAAAAAGGAAAACTGGGAAGATATAAAAGGCGATATCGAATTCCGCGATGTGACCTTCCGCTATCCGGACGGCGATGAAAATGTTCTTGAGCACTTTGATCTAAACATCCCGTTCGGGACAAATGTGGCGATAGTGGGCGAAACCGGTGCGGGAAAATCCACACTTGTAAACCTTGTCTGCCGCTTTTTTGAGCCGACGGAGGGTCAGGTGCTGATAGACGGACGCGACGCCCGTGAGCGCTCGCAGCTCTGGCTCCATTCAGCGATAGGGTATGTTCTTCAGACACCGCATCTCTTTTCCGGAACCATACGAGAAAATCTGCTTTACGGCAACAGTGACGCTTCCGAAGCCGAGATAGACGAGGCGCTGAAACTCGTTTCCGCCGACGAGGTCGTTGATCGACTTGAAAACGGTCTTGATACCGATGTCGGCGAGGGCGGAGATATGCTCTCAACGGGTGAAAAGCAGCTGATCTCATTTGCAAGGGCAATAATATCAAAGCCGAAAATACTCATTCTTGATGAGGCGACCGCATCGGTCGATACCATAACCGAGCAAAAAATACAGTCTGCCATAAGCAAGGTCATAAAGGGAAGAACCTCAATAGTGATCGCGCACCGCCTGTCGACCGTCAGAGATGCGGATGTTATCCTTGCGGTGAAAGACGGCAGGATAGTCGAACGCGGTACCCACAGCGAACTCTTGGCGCTCGGCGGATACTACAGTGCACTTTACACGAGGCAGTATGAGGATGAAGCAACCGGTGCGGCTCTGAGCGACGCCGCCGACAAAAAGCAGGTCGTCGGATAACTATGGAAAGCAACGAAAAAGAGCTGATAAAGCGATGGACGGAGCTCTCGGAGCGGGCTTATTCGGCGGGCAGGTATGTATACACAGGGTTCTTAAATACCGCCGAGCAGCGACTTCTCGGGACTGTGCACCTGAGGGTCGCGCCGATGACCGAGGGAGGGTATCCGCTTGCAGAGCGCAAAATAGCGATATTCGGCAATGAGGAGCTCTGCGGATGGTATGAAGCTCCGCCGATAGTCTGTATAAAGATATCACCGAGATCAAAAAAGTTTGCAGCCCCGTTATCACATCGCGACTTTTTGGGCTCGCTTATGGGTCTCGGCATAACAAGGGATCTGCTGGGCGATATAGCCGTATCCGACAATGAAGGGTATCTGTTCTGCCTTGAAAAGGCGGCGGACTTTATCACATCTCAACTGGAAAAGGTCGGCTCAACGCCGGTCGAAGCCGTTCTCACCGAGGTGCCGACCGAGATTGCGTCGCCCAAAACCGAGGAGGTCTGCACGACTGCTGCATCCGACCGATTGGACTGCATTGTATGCGCCGTTTACGGAGTATCGCGGGCGGAGGGCAAAGAGTCGGTCGAAAGTGAAAAGGTGTCGGTCAATTCGACACTTTGTACCGACCCGTCGAAAAGGCTCGAAAAGGGAGATGTTGTCTCGGTCAGAGGCAAAGGAAGGTTCATATATAAGGGCAATACGGGAATCACAAAAAAAGGGAGACTAAGGGTCACGGTCGACCTGTTCGCGGGATAGACGGCACCCTCACTTTATTCTCTTTACAATACAAACAATTACAAAGTTACGCTGTACATACGCACTGCGCACATTGTAAACCGCACACACCATATAATTGTGCATATAGCTTTTTATGATGGGAGAGTTTCATCAGATGGATAATTCCTTATGTAATAATTGCGCGAGCGGGGAAGAAAAGCTCTTGTTTGTTGTCAATCCGATCTCAGGGACAAAGAAAAGCGCCGCAAAGATGATGTCGATGCTGCAGAAATTCTCCGATGCGGGAGTGCTGCCCACCGTATATCTCACCAAATGTAAGGGGGACGCGCGCCGTTATGTGAAGGAGCACGCCCGCGAATATGACCGCATAGTTTGCTGCGGCGGAGACGGAACCTTCAGTGAAACGGTCAACGGACTTGTGGAAAGCGGAGTCGACAAGCCGATAGGCTATATCCCTGCGGGAACCACCAACGACCTCGCAAAGACGCTCGGAATACCGCTCAGGCTCGATGCGGCTGCAGAAAATGCGGTGAAAGGGAAACCGTCGGGGCTTGATGTCGGACTCATCAATGACGAAAAAACATTTTCGTATGTTGCCTCGTTCGGTCTGTTCACCAAGACCTCATATTCGACCCCACAGGATATGAAAAACGCACTCGGTCATCTTGCTTACCTGCTTGAGGGCGCAAAGGAACTTGTTGATATCCCCGCATATGACATGGCGGTGTATACCGACGGAGCGGAGCATCACGGGAAGTATATTTTCGGCGCTATTACGAATTCACTGTCTA
>CAUCSW010000176.1 GCA_958445555.1 uncultured Clostridia bacterium
TCGGAATACCTGTTGTTGCTGATATACATTTCGATTACAGACTTGCACTTGAAAGTGTTTATGCGGGTGCTGACAAAATCAGGATCAATCCCGGAAATATCGGAGATGATTCCAAGGTCCGCGAGGTAGCCAAAGCCTGTTCTCTTAAGAAAATACCGATAAGAATAGGTGTGAATTCGGGTTCGCTTGAAAAAGGTATTTTAGCTAAGCACGGTTCACCGAACGCCGAAGCGCTGCTTGAGAGCGGTCTCTATCATATATCGCTTCTGAACAGGTTTGATTTTGATGATATTGTTTTATCCCTGAAGTCCTCAAGCGTGAAAACGATGTTTGACGCGTACAGGCTCGCCGCAGAGGTTTGCCCTTATCCGCTGCATCTCGGCGTTACCGAGGCAGGCTGCGAGCGCGACGGGCTTATTAAGTCCTCGGCAGGTATAGGCGGGCTGCTCTTATCCGGTATCGGGGACACGATCCGCATCTCTCTTACCGACGATCCTGTAAAAGAAGTATCGGCGGCTAAAGATCTTTTGAAGCTTTTGGGTCTCAGAAAGGGCGGAGTAAGGTTTGTATCCTGTCCGACCTGCGGCAGAACGCGGATAAATGTCAGAAAGCTTGCAAATGAAGCGCGTGAAAGGTTTTCGGAGTGCGACAAGGACATCACAATCGCGGTCATGGGATGCGTTGTCAAGGGTCCCGGAGAGGCGTCCGAAGCCGACATCGGTGTTGCAGGCGGTGACGGCTGCGGGCTGATATTCAAAAAAGGCAAAGCCGTCAGAAAGGTATCCGAGGACAAGATACTCGACGCGCTTGCCGAGGAAATTGAAAAATTATAGGTTTGGTGAAGTACATAGATGGCCGTGACTTTATTCGGTGACATATTCGGCGACTGGTTGACTGAGCAGGACAAGTGGCTATTTGAAGCGCCGCTTGTAAGCTGCGACATCAACCGTGAAAAAAGAAGCATTACCGCGGTCTGCGCCTTTTCGGAAAAGGTGCAGGACATCGGTGCGCTCATACGCATCGGCAATTCGATCGCGATCAAAATGAATCTGGCTTCTTTTGCGGTCATGCCGAAGTATCCCGATGATGTTGCCGCATCGGTTACTGCGGGTTGGATGAGTGAGGGGGCTTCTTCTGCCGGACAGGCTGCCCCTGCGGCTTCATCGGTATCCTCGGTCGTAAAGGGCGAGGAAGAGCTGAGGAGCGACCGTGCCGCCGTATCCGAAAGCATTGATCAGTCCGAGCCCGAAGTGCTCTTCGGCAACAGAATAACGGGAAGCGTTTCGGCCATATCGGAGATCGATCCCGAGTACGGGAAATATATAACCGTTTCGGGCGACATTTTCAATGTGCAGATCGTTCCGACCAAAAAAGGCGATAAAAACAAGGTGTCGTTTATGTTTTCGGACGGCACCGGGTCAGTCTCGGCAAAAACATATGTTGAGCTTGATAGGATGGAAGGTCTCTCGGGTCTTAAGGACGGTATGACCCTTTTGATGAAGGGATCATACAAGTATGACGATTGGGACAAAGACTATCTTTTTAAACCTGCTCATATTAGCAAAATTAAAAAGAAGAAGGGCGTTACCGATAATGCAGACGAAAAGCGGATCGAGCTGCACGCCCACACAAGTATGTCTCAGATGGACGCGGTCGTTCCTGCGGGTGATCTTGTTAAGCAGGCTTATGAATGGGGCCATCATGCCATTGCGATCACCGATCACGGTGTCGTGCAGGCATATCCGGAAGCCATGAACGCATATGAGGCGATAAAGTCAAAAGACCCAAACACGGATTTCAAGGTCATATACGGTGTTGAGTCTTATTTCATAGACGATACGGTCAAGGTCGTTCACGGCGACAAGGACATTCCGCTCAACGGTGAGTTTGTCGTATTCGATATAGAGACGACCGGGCTTTCGGGGCGGTTCTGTCACATTATAGAGATCGGTGCGGTAAAGATAAAAGACGGCTCGACCGTGGAGAATTTTTCCATGTATGTTAACCCCGGAGTGCCGCTGCCCGCAAAGATCACCGAGCTTACGGGTATCACCGAGGAAAACCTCCGAGATGCCGAGAGCGAGGAGTCGGCGGTAAAGAAGTTTAAAGAGTTTTGCGGGGATGCGGTGCTTGTTGCTCACAACGCAAGGTTTGATACCTCGTTTATGTACCGCGCCGCTAAGCGATTCGGATTTGAATTCAGGAATACATATATTGACACGGTCACTTTTGCCTGGAAGCTGCTGCCCGACTCAAAAAATTACCGTCTCGATGTAGTTGCCAAGGCTTTGAATCTCAGAAGTTTCAACCATCACAGGGCGGTTGACGATGCCGAGATACTTGTTGAGATCTTCAACTGTCTTATAAATATGGCCGTCGAGCGCGGATGTAAAAACATCAGTGACCTCAATGATGTTCTTCCTAACGGAAACATCAAGAAGCTTAAATACTATCATCAGATAATACTCGTTAAGAATATGTTGGGTCTTAAGAATTTGTATAAGCTTATTTCGAAGACTCACATTGATTATTTTCACAGAAAGCCGCTGCTTCCCAAGACCGTATTGAACGAGTTCAGGGAAGGTCTTATCATCGGCAGTGCGTGCGAGCAGGGCGAGTTATATCAGGCAGTGCTGATGGGCGAGCCCGAGGATGTTGTCGAGAACATCGCAAAATATTACGATTATCTTGAGATCCAGCCCGACGGAAACAATGCATTTATGCTGAGAGAG
>CAUCSW010000177.1 GCA_958445555.1 uncultured Clostridia bacterium
TCGCTCTCTTCGGTATTCTTGTATGTGCTTATCTATTTTCTTTATTCCAAGCTTGCTTTGTGATATATTGCAAAAACCGTACTGATGAACATTTTTTGGTTCTTTGCATCCACAAATGTCTCGCTTGCCGTATTCAACTTTATTCCGATTCCCCCGCTTGACGGCTCGCGTATACTCACTGCGTTCCTGCCGGATCGTGCCTATTATAAAATGATGCAGCTTGAGCGCTATTCATTCATCATTATAATAGCGCTGTGCGCATCAGGAGCATTCGGAAATGTGATCGGAACCGTCGGAGTCGCAATATTGGACGGTATGATAAACCTGTTTCTCCCGATATTCGGTCTCAAATAGGTGTTGATGACTATGGACAAGCTCTCTTATCGGCTCGGCGGCTTTGAAGGGCCGCTCGACCTTCTGCTCTACCTTATTTCAAAAAACAAGCTCAATATATGCGACATTGAGCTTTCGGTTCTTGTCGATCAGTATGTCGAACAGGTCAGAGCCATGCAGTTCAGAAGTATGGATGTTGCGAGCGAATTCTTAGAAATGTCATCGCGACTCATTTATCTTAAGACCGCATTCCTCCTTCCGAAGCATGAGGAAGCGGAAGAGCTCAAGGTAAAGCTTCAGGAAGAACTCATGGAGTATGACAGATGCCGCAGAGCGGCGGCAATGCTCTCCGGAATGACCTCGGGATTCGATTCATTCGTAAAGCCGGCGGAGCACATAGAGTGTGACCGCACATATGTCGATGTTCACGACAGTGCGGTGATCCTTGAAGCTTACATATCCGCAATAGGCAGAGGAAAAAGGCGCCTGCCTCCCCCTCCCACCGCGTTTACCAAGATCGTGGCAAGAAAGATCGTTTCAGTTTCTTCAAAGATAGTAAGTGTGCTGAAGAGGCTCAAACCGGGCAGGAAAAACAGGGTGTACACCTTCTTTGAGGAGGCGTCCAGCCGCAGTGAGCTGATCGCAACATTTCTTGCTATCTTAGAGTTGTGCAAAGGGAACCGTGTGAAGATAGAAGGAAGCGGAGAAACCGCCTCGATCACCGCCGTCAACTCAAAAAAGGATTTCCGTGAGGAGGATTACATTGAATATAAATGAGATGGTCTCCTGTTGTGAGGCAATACTCTTTGCCTGCGGGGAATCGGTAGAAGCGCTCAGAATATGTGACGCTCTTGAAATAGAAGCCGATGAATTGGATAAAATAATGACAATGCTTGCCGACAGGCTTGAGGACTCGGGAAGCGGTCTTATGTTGTTAAGACTCGAAAACAGTTATCAGCTTGCAAGCCGCCAAAAGTACGCGGATGCGATACGCACGGTTATGGATCTGAGGCGCCGCGCCCCCTTGTCTCAGGCAGCCCTTGAGGTGCTCGCCGTGGTGGCGTATAATCAGCCCGTTACCAGATCGTATATCGAACAGGTAAGAGGGGTTGATTGTTCGGGTGTGATCTCATCGCTTATCGAAAAGGGACTGCTTGAGGAAAAAGGTCGGCTTGAGCTGCCGGGACTCCCTCTTATATACGGTACCACCGACCAGTTTTTACGCTGCTTTTCACTCTCGTCGCTCTCCGAGTTGCCCGTTCCTCCCGAGGATGTCAAAACCGGCGATGTCGGGAGTCAGCTGACTATGGACGAGGTTGAGAAAGAGGACTCTGAATAAAACCGAGGCACGCTTTTAAGTCGGGAGTATTGCGTACGGAGTTTTTTCTCCGAAGACGCAGTCGGACGCCGAAACACCATTTCGGCATTCTGTCGACCCCGATGCCGAATATTATAATTTATTAAGGAGAAACCGATATGTCAGAAAAGAATTTGACCGAGATTATGAATGTTACCCTTGAAAAGCTCAAAACCATGACCAGCGCCGACACCATCATCGGCGATGCGATAAAGCAGGGCGATATCACGGTGATACCCGTGTCGAAGGTCTCCTTCGGTCTTGCAACGGGCGGTTCGGATTTTCCGTCCAAGACCGCCCAGACGCCCCTTTTCGGCGGCGGCGGCGGTGCAGGTGTAACGATCTCGCCTGTCGCGTTCATTGTAATAAAGAATGACAATGTGCGAATAGTACCGATCACCAGCGAGCTTACGGCGGTGGACAAGGCCATTGCCATGCTGCCCGAGCTTTTCGACAAGGTGCGTTCGCTTTTCGGTAAAGAAGAGTATAACGAAGATGACTTCACGGCGGGTTCCGATGTCGGGAAGATAAATACCGCCGACCTTACCGACACAATAGATTAAGACACGACTCCGGGTACGAACTCTGCCGCACGGCATCAACGGTTCCTCATCCTGCGGCCTCCGAAAAAAGTCTGCACGGTGTTCCGGCGCCCATCGGTGTCTCTCGGAAAAGTCAACAGTCGGCATAATCCGGTGGTTCATTTTTAGGATAGACCATATTTATTATTATGGTCATCTCCGATCGTAATCCATAGGAGGTTTGTCTATGAGACTGAAAAGAGTCGCAGTACTGATGTCGGTAGTAATGATCTTAGTGTCCGTATCGACATTTACCGCCGCCGCGGATAACGAACCGTCGGTCTCCGCAAAGTCCGCGGTCGTAATAAACGGCTTAACGCTTGATGTGCTCTATGAAAAGGATGCCGACAGAAAGCTTCCTATGGCGAGCACTACCAAAATAATGACCTCTCTGCTGCTTATTGAAAGCGGCGGATTGGATGACACCGTCACCGTTTCAAAGAATGCCGCAGGAACCGA
>CAUCSW010000178.1 GCA_958445555.1 uncultured Clostridia bacterium
GGTGATTTTTTCTATCACGCAATCGGGCTTTACATTGCAGAACATCGATATCTTCTTAAAAATGGACTCTTCAAGGGGCTCGTCACATCTCAATACAATGATGTTGGGGTTTATGCCCATTCCCTGAAGCTCCTTGACCGAATGCTGCGTCGGCTTCGACTTATGCTCATCCGAGCCGCGGAGGAACGGTACCAGCGTCACATGTATGAAGAGACTGTTTTCTCTTCCGACTTCAAGGGATATCTGGCGGACTGCCTCAAGAAACGGTTGCGATTCGATGTCGCCGATAGTGCCGCCGATCTCTGTTATGACCACATCGGCGTCGGTCTGCTTTCCGACCCTGTAAACAAAGTCCTTGATCTCGTTTGTGATGTGGGGGATGACCTGGACGGTGGAACCTAAGTATTCGCCTCTGCGCTCTTTATTGAGGACATTCCAGTACACCTTACCGGTCGTGAGGTTTGAATACTTGTTGAGGTCCTCATCGATGAATCGCTCGTAATGACCGACCTCGCCGTGCTGATACGGACTCATGGTTCCGGGGTCAACATTTATGTAAGGATCGAGCTTCTGAGCTGCCACCTTTAGACCTCTTGCCTTTAACAGTCTTCCGAGTGATGCGGCGGTAATGCCTTTTCCGAGACCCGAAACAACACCGCCCGTAACGAAAATGTATTTTGTCATTTTGTTTTCCTCCCCGTTTATTTCATTCCCCCGTTTGCGGTATTCTGTTATCGCGAACGACTGATTTTTAAACATACTAATTGTCTATTTATAAGTGGAAAGAATGCTCTCGGCGATTTCACGCCGCGTGACGCATCTGTCCATTGCCTGCTTTTCTATGTAGCGATGCGCCTCGGTCTCTGTCATTTTCAGTTGACCGATGAGTAACCACTTTGCGCGGTTCACAAGACGAATTTCCTCCATTTTCTCTTCAATGGAGGCGGTCTTTTTTTCCATTCTCCTCAGCCTTTCGCGTGTCCCGCAAATAAGGGCAAGCGACTGATTTATTATTGAAGCGGGTGCGGGCTTTGAGATTGCGAG
Source organism: uncultured Clostridia bacterium (assembly GCA_958445555.1). Taxonomy (GTDB): domain Bacteria; phylum Bacillota; class Clostridia; order Oscillospirales; family Acutalibacteraceae; genus RGIG7384. The sequence continues at coordinate 1,045 of CAUCSW010000178.1, forward strand.
GATCCCGTAAGGCGAAACGCGGGCTTCTATTTCGGAAAAGTGCTCCGACTTTACAAATAGCATTACACCCGTTCCGCTGCCTTCGCACACATTGAGCGCAAGAGTTGTTCCGAATTCGTCTTTCAGCGGCGTGTTAATTATTACTATGTCAAAGCTTTTCTCAAGAAGAAGCCTTGAAGCATCGGCACTGTCCGAAGATACCGTTACGGGTCCGTAACGGCTTTCGGGTATTATCGGGAGAAGGGAGGAGTTAAATTTTTCGGACGACGAAACAAGCAAGAGACTGTAATGCCTTTGCATTGCTTCCATTTGCTTCTCCTCCTTTACACTGTGTAACTCGGATAACTGCGATTCGGTCGGAATAACTGCGCTGCCGACAGGCAAAACCGAACATTTTGCCTCGGTAGCGGCACCGCGTTTATACTTATTCGGTGTAGCGTGAAATTATCATATTGGGGAGGCTGCGTTTTACAAAATCACTGCGAGCAGCGGTCATTCGTGCATCGGTCAGGCTCTGCGGCAGACGAGAGAATCCCGATGTTACCTCATCAGGAGCTTCATAAAGGTTTATATCCGCCGCGGGAGCGGGCATAAGACCTTCGTCGATTCCCTCAAGAGCCGCTCTTATTAAAAGGTTGAATACAATATAAGGATTGCAGGTCGGATCGGGAGAACGGTATTCCGCACGGCGATATTCTCCGGTTGCTGCCGGTATTCTTATAAGTTGAGAGCGGTTTTCGTGGGACCACGAAATATATTCGGGTGCCTTTAACTTTCCGAAACGCGAATACGAACTCTCGGTCGGATTTGTAAAGGCCGTGATCTCTGCGGCGCGCCTAAGTATCCCTGCGATCGAGGACATGAGCAGCTCTCTGCCGTCATCGGAGGTGCAGGAGAAGTTTATATGCATACCGTTTCCCGGACGGCCCTCAAGCGGCTTTGCGTCAAAGCTTGCCGACAGTCCGTTTCTTGCGGCGACGGTATTGACAACGGCGCGGAAGGTAACGGCATTATCGGCTGCAGTCAGAGGATCGGAGTACCTGAAATCTATTTCGTTCTGACCGGGTCCCTCCTCGTGGTGTGAACTTTCGGGAGTAATGCCCATACGCTCCAATGTAAGACAAATCTCGCGTCGGACATTTTCACCCTTGTCTTCGGGCGCAATATCCATATAACCTGCGTCGTCATATGGAACCGAGGTCGGGTTGCCGTCCTCATCCCTTTTAAACAGATAAAATTCGGTCTCGGGACCGAAATAAGTCACCGCGCAGAACATTCTCACCACCCTGCCGTGCTCGGGCCTCCATGGCAGGAGCGAAAGGGTCGACGGATCGGGACGGAGCAGCAGATCTGAATGAACATTGCCGCCGAACCCCGCAATTGCCGATGCGTCAAACGAAATGCCGTCGCGAAATGCTCTTTCAAGCTCGCCCGGCATTATCGAAATGTTCTTTTGCTTTCCGAAGACATCACAGAATGCAAGCCTTATGAACTTTACATCCTCTTCGTTTACATATTGCAGTACTTCTTCGTTTGAATACTTCACCTGTCGGTTCCGCCTTTCATACGGTTTTTTACGCTTTGTCTTACATTACATACGGGCTCTTTACATTTATGTGCCTTGCCTGTTGGTATTTGTTTGATCGGTCGGTTGCCTTTTGCCGATACCTATCATATG
>CAUCSW010000179.1 GCA_958445555.1 uncultured Clostridia bacterium
ACCATACCGCGTTCATAAAATCCTTATTCTCTACACCCGAAAGTTCGCTTTCGGGGCAGAAGGGAACCAGTATTTTTCCCGAAAGAGACTCAGAGGCAGCGAGACCTCTTTCCTCGCCGCTGTCCCCGTTATCGATCTCAAACATCCACTCTCCGTTCAGATTGAGCCAATCGGCGCGTTCGAAATCGGGACGGGGATGTTCGGGTCTCGGTACGGTGTACGATATTTTATCTGCGTTCATTATGCGCTCCGCCTTTCTTATGCTGCATCTGCTGCATCTGACATTGCCTTTGAAATATCGGTGCAGTAATTTGTAACATTGCTGTTTTTTATATAATTATAGCCATACTGTTCCGTTATTCAATGATATTTTCTATAAATATATTGCGCTTTTTTATACAATGTGTATAATAATCCGTAACACCGTCGGTAATGCCGTCGACAGCGACGATATCAGCAGACGATGCCCCGCAGATTCTTCTCGTGCGTGGGCAATGACGGTTTATAACCGACCGAAACGGAGTGAGACATACTGTATGATAGACGTCCTTTATGCCAAAAGAGACGGCAGAGAGTGCCGTGGATTTGAGATCAACCGTCCGTTCGGATGCGAAAGCTACACATTTGTCAGATTTTTATGTGAAGTCGAGATACTTACCGCCGACGGGTGGCAGAGGGCCGGTGCGGGCAGCTTTATCGTGTACTCTCCTTATCATCCCCAGCGCTGGATCTGCCGCAAAAGCGAGCTGCGTCACGACTGGCTCCACGCCGTGGGAGATGATGTTGCAAATGTTTTAAGGAAATACCGTATTGAAACAAATCGGGTCTACAGTAACACAAGGGGACACGGTATCGGAGACGCGTTCGGCGAATTGGAAAACGAATGCCGTCTGCGCGGGAAATGGTCGGATAAGCTCTGCTCGGTCAAAGCGGAGGAACTTATCATTCGTCTTGCCCGCGCCGCGGCAGAGGCGGACAGTGTTCGCTTTGACCGGGAGATAGTCAGAATAGTCACCGAAGCGCGTGCAAAAATTCTTTCTGACATAAGCGGTTCGATAAAAGTATCAAAGGCAGCGCAGTCTCTTGCAATAAGTCCCGCTTATTTTTACAGGGTATACCGAGAGCTTTTCGGAGCATCGCCCAAAGAAGAGCTGACGGCGGCAAGGATCCGTGCAGCAAAGGGTGAGTTGTTAAGCGGAAAAAGCGTGCGTGAGACGGCAATGAGTGTCGGCTACGCAAGCGAATACCAATTTATAAGGCAGTTTAAAGCCGTGACGGGAATGACGCCGGGTGAATTTCGCGGCGGGAGAGGGTAAGCTGACGAGAGGGCACCGAAGACAGGGGCGTGTCGGCAGGCAGTCGGAAAGCGGGCAAAAGCGATCGGCGGGAGGCGGAGCCGCGGCGACCGCTTTGCGGTCGCCGAAAACGGGCGGCGCAGGGCAGGTGCCCACTTTCCTCTATCGGCACCTCGCATTTTGAATCGGCGAACGGGACTTACGAGGGGCCTGCGCCTGCCGTTTTGCCGCGCCTTCGGCGCGGCGCGGCTCCGCCTCCCGTCGTTTCACCCCCGCTTTTCCGACTGTTGACAAACCGACCGAGGCGTGATAGAATTAAACCGTTGAAACGCGATAACGGGAAAGAGTAGCATTTCTTAAGCCCTAAAGAGAGCAGCCGGTCGGTGAGAGGCGCAGGGAATCGGAATGTGAATACCTCCCCGAGCGGTGCTCCGAAAGCAGCTTTTTGAATGATGTCGGGTCCGCTGTTTTTTATAAGGACAATTCGATCATCGACTCGGTATCGGGACGCATTCTGTACCCTTATATAAGTAAAGACAAAGGGCAAAATGAGACTCCCGACGAAAAGATTGCCGTGTAGGCAGCAACGGCTTCCGCCGTTATACGGATCGGGTGTTTCACCCACTGAGGTGCGGATCTGCGAAGCTCCGCGCAAAACAAGGTGGTAACGCGGGTAATTCCGCCCTTGAAGACTTTATGTCTTCGGGGGCTTTTTATTTTTTTCCGAAGGCAGATCATTGTTTTTCCCCTTGTCTCATCTACCCGCAGGCAATGCGAATCAGAAACGCCGAAGGAGACGCGGACGGAAAGAAAAGGGAAAAATTAAAGAAAGAAAAGTAATGAAAGGAAACTCAGGAAAAATGCAGATTTATGAAGAGCTGAAAGCAAGGGGTCTTATCGCCCAGGTAACAAACGAAGAAGAGATACGCGAAATGGTAAACGCCGGAAAGGCAAAGTTCTATATCGGCTTTGACTGCACGGCGGACAGTCTCACCGCAGGTCACTTCATGGCGCTCACCCTTATGAAAAGACTTCAAATGGCGGGCAATCAGCCCATAGCCCTTATCGGCGGAGGAACGACGATGATCGGCGATCCTTCGGGAAGGACCGATATGAGAAAGATGCTGACCCGTGAGGATATCGAGCATAATGCCGCCTGCTTTAAACGCCAGATGGAGAGATTTATCGAGTTCGGTGAGGGAAAGGCGCAAATGGTCAACAATGCCGATTGGCTGCTGAACCTCAATTATGTTGAGCTGCTCCGCGATGTCGGTGCCTGCTTCTCGGTCAACAATATGCTGCGCGCCGAGTGTTACAAGCAGCGTCTTGAAAAGGGTCTGTCATTTCTTGAATTCAACTATATGATAATGCAGTCGTACGACTTCTATCATCTGTTTAAGGAATACGGATGCA
>CAUCSW010000180.1 GCA_958445555.1 uncultured Clostridia bacterium
GTCTGTATGTATAACCGCGGACATTCCGAGGCGGTCGTATATCTCTTTTTCGCACCTGTCCGCCTGCTCATGGCAGGTGACTATGTCGGCGGTCTGCGGGACCTCTACATGGAGGGTGCAGAACACGCGGCCCGGTCCGTAGTTATGGATTATTATATCGTGAGTGCCTATGAATTCATCATAGGACAGGGCAATATCGGCTATTTTTCGGATATCGCTCTTCTTTGCAGGGGCGCCGAGAAGCGGATCTATCGTATCCTTTACGCTTTTCAGACCCGAGAAGATTATAAACAACGACACCGCAAGCCCCACATAAGCGTCGGAATCAAAGCCCGTAAATCTCAATATCAGCATTGAAACAAGGACCGCACCCGTAGATATACAATCATTAAGGGAATCGCTTGCGGCGGCAATAAGAGCATCGGAGTCTATACGCTTTCCGAGTTTTCGGTTGAAGATGAACATCCAGAGCTTGATGAGTATCGACAGGGTGAGTATCGACACCGTAAGAAAGCTGACCGAAGGAGCTGCGGGCTCGACTATCTTTTCGACGGATCCCTTAAGCAGTTCTATTCCCACCACAACGATCGCGCAAGAAACTATAAGTGCAGAGATGTATTCCATTCTGCCGTGACCGAACGGGTGATCCTTATCCGCGGGCTTTTCCGCCATCTTAAAGCCGAAAAGGGTTATAAGGGACGAGCCAAGGTCGGATAGGTTATTGAAGGCATCCGCCACTACCGAAAACGAGCCCGACAACAGCCCTGCCGTGAGTTTTATCGCAAACAACAAAAGGTTACAGGCTATTCCCGTAAATCCGCCGAGCTTTCCGTAGGAGGCGCGTACCGCGGTGTTTCCGACATTTTCACTGTTTTTTACAAACAACCTGACCAAAAGATCCGTCAAGACGATCACCCCTTGGAGCCCTTTGAGCCTTTAAACCCGAAGCTTTTTTCGGAAAGAATATTGCTGTTGATCGTGAACATTGTGTTTTTGCGGCTTCTCTCTCTTGCGAACGCAAGCTCGATCAGGCGGTCTATCAGTTCGGGATATTTGACACCTGCAGCCTCCCAAAGATAGAAAGAAAGAGAACCCGGAATGGTATTTGCCTCGTTGACATAGACGCGGTCGTTATCGTCGGCATCAAGAAGGAAATCTATACGGCAGACGCCCGAAGCGCCCATCGCCGCGAATGCACGCTTTGCGATATCCCTTATTTCCTCGGTCTTTTCGACAGGCAGATCGGCGGGGAGCTTTCTGCCTGCGGATGCCATTCCTTTGCTTCCGCCCTGCTTTGTACGATTCTCGCCGCGGTATTTATCATCGTATGAAAGTATTTTGTCATGCATCACGGGCTCTTCAAGCACCGACGCTTCCTGACTGTCGGCATTTCCGAGCACCGAGCAATTTATTTCCCTCAAGTGTGAGATCGCCCTTTCGGCAAGCACCCTACCGGAGAGAGAACAGCCAAGGGTGATCGCCGCCTTGAGTTCTGTCCTGTTTTCGACTTTGGATATTCCGACGCTTGACCCCAGATCCACCGGTTTAATTATCATCGGATAGCCGATCTCTTCTTCCGCTCGGGCAATTATCTCATCGGCGTTTGTCGAGTAATGCCTTCTTGAAAATGTAACACAGTCAAGAACGGGGAGTCCGTGTGCGCGGAGCACCTCTTTGAACACCGCCTTATCCATGCCGACGGCGGCAGACAAAACATCGCATCCGACAAAAGGAACGCCGAGTACCGTAAGGTACCCTGCAATACTTCCGTCCTCACAGTTGGTGCCGTGGACTATCGGAAAAGCAATATCAACGGGGATGTCGCGATTGCCGCCGAAAAATCCCTTTTTAAGCGGGCGTATGACCGTTTTCCCGTCCTCCCTTACAAAGGTCGACGGGGTGCAGGAGGATAGCAACGCCTTCATATCCTTATACTTATCTATATCGAGCAGGGAGTCGCCCGTGTACAAGGTTCCGTCCTTTGCAAAATACGCGGGGATCACATTGTACTTTTCTCTGTTGAAGCTATGCATAGCCTGGACCGCGGAAATGATTGATATTTCGTGTTCCACCGAGGAGCAGCCGAAGATCACCGCCACGTTGATTTTCATAAGATCATTACCTCTTTCTTAAAAACCGCTTAAAGCATTAAAAATAAAGTATCAGGGTTCGGTGCCGCCTAAGAATATCGTTTTCGGCATCAGCCGACACATCATATCAGACGACAAGCAAGCATCAGCCGGCGTAATTATCGGGAAGGTCGTTTTCGAAAAGGACGACCGTATTTTCATCGCAGATCTCGCCGAGCAGAGTGACCGCATCCGAGAACCGATCGACCGTGAGTACCCGCTCCGGGCTTCCTGTGAGCGCGTCCTTTACGCCCTCCAGCAGCGGCTCCGAGCGCTTTTTACCGACAAATATCAAAATGTCGCATTTTTCCGCTGCCACCTTGCCGACGGTTTTGTTGGTCTCGTATTCTATGGCTCCGAGCTCCACGAGTCCCGGAGTGACGATCACCTTTTTCATATCCTTAAAGCTGCCGAGAACATTTATCGCTTCAAGGCAGCCCGCAGGGTTGGAATTATATGCATCGTCAAGCAGGGTCGAGCCGTTGATATAGGGCTTCATCTGCAGACGGTGCTCAACGGGCCGTAACGAGGAGACCGCGAAAGCAATGTCTTCGGGACTTTCTCC
>CAUCSW010000181.1 GCA_958445555.1 uncultured Clostridia bacterium
ACACTTTTTTCCGTTTTTCAATAGGTAATTTTAATTTTTTCACATTTTTATTTTTCTTCCTTTTTAACAGGCGGTCAACGGAATCTGTCGCCAAAGCGGTACCTGTTAGGGGCAGAAATGCAGGGGCGCCCGTCGGGGCGCGCGCAAGTGCGGCGCGGTGGGCGCCCGAGTTAAGCTGACCGTTGATTACTAATCCGACCGGCAGTGTAGTTAGATTGCCTTCAGCTCAAGCAAACAATAATAATTATCCGTATTGCTTTTAGTCGGATAGTCAGCAGAATTCGGATCAACCCCTTTAGAAGTTGACGCTTGATAATGCATATACATGCGCACACATATTATATGTATGCGCATACGCACTATAATGCGTGCTATATGTCATCGCGGTTGCTTAAAAATGAATCGTTACTTCCGCCCGCTTTTGATTTAATTGTTAAAAAAATGAATAAGTTTTCAAAAAAACTCTGTTTTTCAAAGAAAAAGCGGTTAATTTTTTAACAATCGTATTGACACTGTGCAGGTGCGCGTATATAATGTAGTACAGTATTAAACTTGACAAAAGCAAATTGCAGCGTTTGCAAGGCTTAAAAGGAGTTTGTTTTTGTCGGGTTTAATACGATAATATTACGAACCGACGGTCGGTTCGAGTCAGGAGTCTGATCATTATGGCAAGAGTATACAATTTCAGCGCCGGTCCTTCCATGCTTCCCGAGGCGGTCCTCAAGACCGCTGCAGCGGAGATGCTTGAATATGGCACCACGGGGCAATCGGTAATGGAGATGTCCCACCGTTCAAAAGAATATCAGGCGATAATCGACGCTTGCGAGGCGGACCTGCGTGCAGTTATGAACATACCGGACGATTATGCGGTGTTGTTCCTTCAGGGCGGCGCTTCTTCGCAGTTTGCGATGGTCCCCATGAATCTTATGAATAAGAACCGCAAGGCAGACTACATAATTACGGGTCAGTGGGCAAAAAAGGCTCACGCAGAGGCTGCAAGGTACGGCGACGCTCGTGTTGTCGCGTCATCTGCCGACAAGACCTTCTCTTACATTCCCAAGACCGATCGTTCCATGTTTGACAAGGACGCCGATTATGTTCATATCTGTATGAACAACACCATATACGGAACAAAGTATCATACCCTTCCCGACACGGGTGATGTTCCGCTGGTTGCGGACATTTCAAGCTGCATTCTTTCCGAGCCTATTGATGTTACCAAGTTCGGTCTTCTTTACGCAGGTGCCCAGAAGAATGTCGCACCCGCAGGTCTTACCATTGTGATCGTCAAAAAGGATCTTATCGGCAATGCAATGGATATCACTCCCACAATGTTCAATTACAAGACCCATTTTGACAACGGCTCAATGTTCAACACTCCGCCCTGCTATACCATATACATTGCAGGACTTGTTCTCAAGTGGATCCTCAATGACATAGGCGGCCTTGAAAACATGAAGAAGCTGAACGAAAAGAAAGCCGATCTGCTTTACGGATTCCTCGATAACAGCAAGTTGTTCAAGGGAACCGTTGTACCCGAGGATCGCTCAATGATGAATGTTCCTTTTATTACCGGAAACGAGGAGACCGATGCAAAATTCGTCGCCGAAGCAAAGAAGGCGGGATTTGTAAACATCAAGGGTCACCGCTCGGTCGGCGGCATGAGAGCATCCATTTACAACGCTATGCCTTATGAGGGTGTAGAAAAGCTTGTTGCGTTTATGGATAAGTTTGAAAAAGAAAACGCTTAAGGGTGAAAAATAATGCTTAATATTAAAACCTATAACAAGATATCCGCATACGGTATCGCTGAATTCGACAAAAGCAAATACGAGGTCGGCGAAGATGTGACCGATCCGTTAGGTGCGATCGTCCGCTCGGCTGCTCTTCATGATGTCGAGTTCCCGTCCTCTCTGCTTGCCATTGCCAGAGCGGGAGCCGGAACAAATAATATTCCCATTGCTCGCTGCTCCGAAGAAGGTATCGTTGTATTCAACACTCCCGGTGCAAACGCGAACGCGGTCAAGGAGCTCGTCATTGCGGGTCTTTTGCTTGCATCAAGAAGGGTGATCCCTGCTATTGAATGGGCAAAAACGCTCAAGGGCAACGGAGCCGAAGTCGGAAAGATGGTAGAAAAGGGAAAGAGTGCATTTGCGGGTCCCGAGATCAGCGGCAAGAAGCTCGGAATAATCGGTCTCGGAGCAATAGGCGTTCTGGTGGCAAACGCCGCCAACCACCTCGGGATGAAGGTCTACGGATATGACCCTTATCTTTCGGTTAACTCCGCGTGGAATCTTTCCCACAATGTAACGAGAGCCTACGACATAAAGGAAATATACGAGACCTGCGATTATATATCCATTCATGTCCCCCTCACCCCCGACACAAAGGGATTCATAAATTCCGATGCGATCGCCGCTATGAAGGACGGCGTGCGTATTCACAACTTTACGGCATCTATTCTCGGTGCGCTTGACAGCGGCAAGGTCTCCGCTTATGTCACCGACTTCCCGAACGACGATGTTATAGGTGCAGAAGGCGTTATTGCCATTCCGCATCTCGGCGCATCAACTCCCGAAAGCGAAGACAACTGTGCAAAGATGGCAGCTCAGGAGCTTATAGATTATATTGAATACGGAAACGTCCTCGAATCCGTAAATCTTCCAAGCGTTTCAATGCCCCGTTC
>CAUCSW010000182.1 GCA_958445555.1 uncultured Clostridia bacterium
GTCTTTCTTACATTATCTCTCTTGAACTTGGCGCATTCGAAGAATATCTCGGTAGTATCAGCCTTGATCTCGCTGTCAAGACCGCCCATTATTCCCGCAAGGCATGAGGGACCCTCCCCGTCCGCAATTACAAGCATTTCGGATGTGAGGTCATGATCCTTACCGTCAAGCGTGGTGATCTTTTCGCCGGGCGCCGCGCGCCGTACGATGATCTTTGAGCCTATGATATCCCTCATATCGAACGCGTGCATGGGCTGACCGGTCTCAAGCATAACGAAGTTGGTTATGTCCACGATGTTGTTTATCGGACGCATACCCGCCGCAGTTATGCACTTTTTAAGCCATTCGGGCGATTCGCCGATCCTTACATTCTTTATGACCCTTCCGTAGTATCTCGGGCAAAGCTCATAGTCCTCGACTTCAACGGCGATGCAGTCGTTTATATTTCCTCCGACCGAGGTATAGTCGGTCTCGGGGGCGCGGTATGCGGTTCCGAGAACCACCGCCGCCTCCTTGGCGATTCCCTCTGCGCACTGACAGTCGGGACGGTTTGCGGTTATTTTAAAGTCGATGATACAATCGTTCAGTCCGAGGACATCGCGCATATCCGCTCCGACCTTTTCATCGGGCTTCAGGATCAGTATTCCGTTTACCGAAGCGCCCTTGTAGTCCTCCTCGGTGAGACACAGTTCCTCACCCGAGCAGAGCATTCCGTTTGATTCAACGCCTCTGAGCTTACCTCTTTTGATATGTGCTCCGTTGGGCAGATATGAATCGTGAAGAGCGGTGGGAACCAGATCGCCGACATTCACATTCTGCGCTCCTGTTACTATCTGTTCTTCACCCGTGCCTACATCTATCCTACATATCCAAAGATGATCCGAATCCGGGTGCCTTTCCATGGCGACGACCTTTCCGACCACGACATTCTTCATGGTTTCCGAAAGATCGGTGCATTCTTCTATTTCAAAGCCCGCGAGCGTCATACGGTCGCAGAGCTCTTCGACCGACACCGTGATGTCGGTATATCTTTTAAGCCAACTTAACGATACCTTCATTTCAATGTTCCTCCTTAAAACTGTTCAAGAAAACGGAGGTCGTTTTCAAACAAGAGGCGGATGTCGCTGATCTTGTACCTTGTGGTGGTAAGACGGTCAAGTCCTATACCGAAAGCAAAACCGCTGTATTCCTCGGGGTCGATACCGCAGGCGGAAAGCACCCTCGGGTGTACCATACCTGCGCCGAGGATCTCGATCCAGCCGCTGTCCTTGCACACTCTGCAGCCTTTGCCGCCGCACTCCGAGCAGCTGACATCAACTTCTACGCTCGGTTCGGTAAACGGGAAAAAGGAGGGGCGGAATTTGACCTTGGTCTCGGGTCCGTATATTTCGTGAGCAAACTGTTCAAGCACGCCCTTGAGGTCGCACATTGTAATACCCTTGTCGACCACAAGTCCCTCTATCTGATGGAAAACGGGAGAATGGGTGGCGTCCACCTCATCAGCGCGATAGACCCTGCCCGGACAGATTATCCTTATCGGAGGCTTTCTCGATTCCATCGTCCTTATCTGCGCAGCCGAAGTCTGGGTGCGGAGAAGGAGATTCTCCCCGAGATAGAAGGTGTCCTGCATATCCCTTGCGGGATGATCGGCGGGAACATTCAGTGCCTCGAAATTATAGTGATCGGTTTCGACCTCGGGTCCGTCCACAACATCGAAGCCCATACTTGTAAATATATCTATCATATCGTCAAGCACAATGCTGAGCGGATGCAATCCGCCCGTGGGAGTTTTCTTTCCCGGCATGGTGATATCGATCTCTTCGCTTTTAAGGCGGCGCTCGATCATTCTCTCCTTAATACCCGTAAGCGACTCGTTAAGCGCTTCCTCAATATCGTTTCTGATCCTGTTGGCAAGCTGCCCCACGACCGGTCTTTCCTCAGCGGAAAGTCCGCCCATCTGTTTCAGTATGGAGGTCAGTTCCCCTTTCTTGCCGAGGAACCTTACCCTGACATCATCAAGCTCCCGAAGATCCTTTGCCGATCTTAACGAGCTGATAGCCTCCTGCCTGATCTGTTCAAGCTTTTCTCTCATCTTTATTCCTCTCTTTTTTCGTAAGGAACGAAAGCAAACAAAAAAGCTCCGTCCCCCGATATTATATCCTGGGACGAAGCATGATTCTCCGCGGTACCACCCGAATTCCCGACCTTCATGACGCAAAAAAGTCAATACCGGCGGGCACTCAATTGCGAATATAACGGTTCGCGGCCGACCGAGCCTACTCCGAGTGAAAGTCACTCGTTTTTGCGCGGCAGCTCCGGAGCGAACTTCGATCATCTGTTATACCGATGCCGCTTTCAGCCGATGACGGCAATCTCTTTTCGGGTCAGGAAGATCTACTCTTCTCCTTCTCAGCCTTTTACGATTTATTTGATTATATCATCGTTTTAGGCGGATTTCAAGGGGTTTCGGAGAAATAATACATACGGACTGTTGAATTATCGTGCACCGATCTTGCTACCTCTTCTTTACAAAACGATCATTTAATGGTATAATTTATAAGGCGATCCAAAAATATCCGCAAAGGCGGGTCGACGGGCGCCTTTGCCCTCGTCAAGCAATGGTACCGTCGGACAAAGAAAAAAACGGAACGCGCCATATAGGCGCCGTATTCATATAACGGAGGT
>CAUCSW010000183.1 GCA_958445555.1 uncultured Clostridia bacterium
CAAAGCCGTAAGAACGGCGGGCTCGGGCGGAAGAGAATGCGAGGCTGCGGAGAGAAGATACGAAGATTATCGCGCGGGAAAGGCGGACGGGGAGTCTGCAAAGGAAATGATCCCGGACAGAAACGATTTTGCCGCAGTGTACCGCTTTGTATCGGGAGTCGCCGTCTGCAATCGCGATGCGATACTGTCGAAACTCGGCAAGAAGATCGGTTATGATAAATGTGAGATATGTATAGATTCACTCTGCGAGGCGGAACTGCTCAGCTCCGAACACAGAGGATCGACGGTGCTTGTGTCGTGCTCGGGCAGGACCGAAAAGGCAAACCTGCAGCTTACCGAAACACTGCGCAAGCTTAAAGAAATGTCGGAAGGAGGAGCGACCGTATGACGGAAGAAGAGCTCAGATCCGCGGAGCTTGACACCGAAGCTTTGCTTGCAAAAGCAAAAGAAGCAAGCGGAGGGTACGACTGCGAAAAAATCAAAAAAGCCTGCGAAATGTGCATCCGTTATCACGGTGACCAGCACAGATACTCGGGCGAGCCTTATTATACACATCCCTTTGCGGTCGCCGAGATACTCATAAATCTCGGTATGGACACCGACAGTGTAATAGCCGCCCTTCTCCATGATACGGTCGAGGACACTCCCGCGACTCTTGACGATATAGAGTCCGCCTTCGGTAAAGAAATAGCCTCTATGGTGGACGGCGTAACAAAACTCGGCAAGGTCCCGATAGCCACACGCGAGTCGGCGCAGGCGGAGAATCTCCGTAAAATGCTTATCGCCATGGCTGAAGATATAAGGGTAATGATCATCAAGCTCGCCGACCGACTGCACAATATGCGCACGAGCGACGGATGGCGTCCCCAAAAGCAGCGCGATAAAGCGCTTGAGACCTTGGAAATATATGCCCCGATAGCTCACAGGCTCGGTATCAGAGCCGTTAAGGAGGAGCTTGAGGATCGCGCAATACAGATACTTGACCCCGTCGCATATAAGGAAATAGAAGAGTCGCTGTCCATAAGGAAACAGTACAGGGACGAATTTTTGAAGAATATCCAACAGAAGATAAAGGAGCGCGTTTCCAAGTATGTCGACAGCATATACATCGAGGGCAGAGTTAAGTCGATACACGGCATCTACCGAAAAATGTATATGCAGGGAAAGACCTTTGAAGAAATATACGATATATACGCAGTCAGAGTAATAACCGATACCGTGGCAAACTGCTATAATATCCTCGGAGTGGTGCACGATATGTTCCAACCTATTCCGGGAAGATTTAAGGACTATATTTCGACACCGAAGCCGAATATGTATCAGTCCCTTCATACGACCGTCATAGGCAGAGAGGGCATACCTTTCGAAATACAGATAAGAACATGGGAAATGCACCATACCGCCGAATACGGAATCGCGGCGCACTGGAAGTATAAGGAAGGAATAAGCCGCAACGACGAAAAACTGGAGCAGCGACTTGCATGGATCCGCCAGCTCATCGACACTCAGCGTGACAGTGACGATGACGAAGATATCATGCAGACCATAAAGATCGACCTTGCTCAGGACGATGTCTTTGCAGTAACCCCCAAAGGGGATGTCATAAGCCTCCCCGTGGGCTCCACGATAGTCGACTTCGCTTATTCGATACACTCCGCCGTCGGAAATAAAATGGTGGGCGCAAAGGTAGACGGTAGGATCGTTCCGCTGACTCACGAGATCAAGACGGGCGAAATAATCGAAATAATCACAACAAATCAGGCGGGACACGGACCGAGCCGCGACTGGATAAACTTCGCCAAAACAAACCAGGCAAAGCAGAAGATCCGTACATGGTTCAAAAAAGAACGACGCCCCGAGAACATCGCAACGGGTAAACTTGAGGTCGAACGCGAGTTTGCGAGAAACGGCATCAAGCTTCCCGAGGATGAGATGCTCGCCTTTATCGACGATGTCGCAAAGCGCCAGAAATTCTCATCCGCCGAGGACTTTTATGCCACCATAGGCTACGGCGGAATACTCCTGTCCAAGATAATGCCGAGGATCAAGGAGGACTTCCAGAAGCTGCAGAGCGAAAAGAAGCCCGTCGATCTTCAGAGCATCGTCACCCGACCGAAATACAGCCGCTCCTCCGAGGGTGTCATAGTCGAGGGGATCGACAACTGTCTTATAAAACTGTCCCGCTGCTGCACGCCGCTGCCCGGGGATCCGATAATCGGATTTATAACAAGAGGACACGGCGTTTCCATACACAAGCGCGACTGCTCAAATGTCCCTGAGGATATAGAGCATTCGGAAGAACCCGAGAGATGGATAAAGGCGTATTGGTCCAAGGAACATAACGAGGTGTTCAAAGCCTCCGTTCAGATACTCGGCCTTGACAGAAACGGACTTATCGCCGATGTCACGGTCGCTCTCGCCAACATGCATGTCGGCATTGTCTCGATCAATGCGAGAACAAATAAAGACGGTAATTCACTTATAGACATAACCATGGCGATCGAAAGCGCGGAGCACTTAAAAAGTATATGCTCTAAGATTCAAAAGCTGAGCGGCGTTATCAGCGTCGATCGCGTTAACGGATGATCTCTGTCGGACGAAAGGCGGAACTGTATGAGAGCACTGATACAACGGGTGAAAAGCGCGTCCGTGAGCGTGGACGGAAAGATCGTCGGAAGCG
>CAUCSW010000184.1 GCA_958445555.1 uncultured Clostridia bacterium
CCGCTATGCTCGGCGGCGCTTTCGATTCTCAGTGGAACAGATCGCTTGAGGGATATATTGACAACTATGCAATGGGAACTGTCTCCCCGAGCAACTTTGCAAATGCCTTGAAAAACTCGATAGATGCTCTTCCCAGAAACATAGGCTTCACCCTTTATAACTTCATAAGCCAGCACGATACAAACCGTGTCTATACCGATAACAGATTCAATACATTTGCAACACTTCTTATACAGTTCACATATGTAGGCGCGCCCTGTATATTCTACGGCGAAGAAGTCTATCTGAAGTCCGAAAGCAACGGCTCCAGCTCATCTACATGGTGTCCCCCGATGGAATGGAACCCCGCTCAGTGGGACTACGATATGCTTAACTACTATAAGGCGCTCACAGAACTGAGAAAGACCTATTCATGCCTTAAGACAGGTGTTCAAAATCGTCTGGAAGTCGACGATAAGAACGGTATAATGGCATATGCAAGATGGGATGAAAATGGGACGGTCATCACCGCATCCTGCCTCAACGAAGAGGTCTATGAGTATCAGCTCAACGCAAGAGAAGCCGGCGTTAAGGACGGAACCGTTCTTACCGATTGGCTTACCGGAAAGACCTATGAGGTCAAAGACGGCGTTGCTATAGTAAGCCTGATCCCCGGCGGAAGCATATTCGTGACCGACGGTAAGTCGTCTTCGTATCGCCTTGAATATGAAGCTATCAGGGTAGGAAATGTAAACGCCAAGACTGCCGTTTACGCTCTTGACGATGACGCTCTTGAGCTCCACGGCGACGGGAATCTCGGCAAAGGCTCCGATGATCTCCTGTTCCACGGCGTAGATGTTTACGGCAGCTTCAATACAAGCGCTAAGGCGTCTGAGATAAACGGTAAAGCAGCAATGATCGTCAGAAATGACGCTTCCGACAGCTCTGCTTACTACGCGGTTGAGATCGAGTCCGGCAATGCAGTTGTCAGGGCACGCAATATCAACGGCGGTATGGCGGAACAACTCGCTTCCGAGAAGATATCCGAAGGCGCAACCGTCAGAATAGTCAGAAGCGGCAGCAATGTCTTCACCGCATATGTCGCGACTGCCGACGGTGAATGGGCAGCGATAAAAGGCTCCGAGAAGAAGATCAGCATGAACGAAGGAGTCAAGGTCGGTTATGCTCCGCTGAGCGGAACGGTCAAACTCACCGAGATCACCCGCGAGGCAGGCGCCGAAGTCATGGGCTACGATAAGTTCGATGACGAAGAGTATACCGGCGTACTCAACGGCATAAATAACAAGGGCGTTTCAAAGGCAGACGGATATCTGACCCTTGAACCCACCGGCAAGGTCGATAATGTTTATTCCACCTCAAAAGGTCAGGATTGGACCTTTATGGCGGCTCTTAAATATGCTCCGACCGAGTCCGGAAATGTTGCCGGTGTTTACTGCAAGGGCGGCGAGGCAGAGTATGTTGCCGCCGGCAGAACCGTTCAGAACGGCAAGTCGGTAATGTATTTCGGCAAGGCGACCAACGGTATATTAGAGATACTTTACACCGCCGAAGATACAAAACCGAATGACGAAGTCGATGTTCAGCTTCAGAAGATAGGCGCCGTTTATACTGCGGTATACAGTTATGACGGTGTGGATTGGAAAGCAATAGGAGACACATACATAGTAGCAAACTTCTCGGAAGAAAAAATAGGACCTTATGTCCTCGGAAATCAGTCCGCGTCGTTTAACTATGTATCATTCGGTAACTGCATTAACGACGGTAAGTCATTCAACTCTCCGTCAACACCGCATACCATTCATGATGATTTCTTCTACAACACCAATGCGGACGGCAGCATCATTTATAACAGCGTTTCAAGCTTCTCGGGCACTTGGGCTCCGGCAGTCGGCGGCGTTGAACAGACCGACGCTAAGGCCCTCGGCGCTATGGGTGTCTACAACCACAACTTCTATGCAATGCGTATGCAGGCTACCATTAAGTTCACATCGGGAACGGGTTGGGCAGGCTTCGGATTCGGAAAGAAGTCCTGCGAGAGTGCGGTAAACGACGGATTCCTGCTCAAATACACCACCGAGGGTATTCTCCAGCTCTTCAAGGGCGATGTCAAGATATCAGAGGTTAAGCTTGCAGAACCTCAGAATGATGAGATGAAGCTTACCGTCGAGACAGGTTATAAAGGCCAGATATATGTCTATGCCGGCGACAGAAGCCAGATGGTCATGCATCTTGAAAACACCGGATACGGTAACGGATATTGCGCTTACTACACAGAAGGCGTAACCGCAATAATCGGTAACTACAAGGTCGGTGAAATGATCCAGAACTGGACAACTACCGACGGAGTCATGACATTTGCCGACGGCATCATATCTGTTTCCAAGGGGTCGGTTGCAACACTTACCGGCGTTGCGGTCACCAATTATGTTCTTACACTTAACATGGTGACGACCGTCTCGGCTGACGGCAACAACGAAACTTCGCTTACCATATCGGCTCCTCAGGGCTCAACCGGCGACTATGACGGTATCAAACTTACGGTTGATCAGCACGGAAAAGTCACATTGAGCGAAAAAGGATATGAGCTTGAAACGGCAAAAATTGAAGGCGCCAAGGGTAAGGAAACAAAGATAAATACCTATGTAATGATCGTTAAGCAGAACGGCACATACAAGATA
>CAUCSW010000185.1 GCA_958445555.1 uncultured Clostridia bacterium
CGGTCGTGTCGCGCAGAATACCTGACGGCAAAAGGTTCAGAATAAACTTTCCTTTTTCGTTGATGACGGTGTGACCTGCATTGTTTCCGCCCTGATAACGGCAGATAATGTCATAGTCAGAGGACAGAAGATCGACCATTCGTCCTTTTCCTTCGTCTCCCCAGTTGATTCCGACAATTGCAGTAAGCATTTTTATTTCCTCCGATTTGATTTGTCAGATGTTTCCTTGTATATATTTACACCCATTTACCTGTGCCGAGTGCAGCGGGTAAAGCGGGGGGTGCTGCCGATGCGTCGGCGTCCGATTTCGGAACCGCTGCCACCGCATCTGCTGCCGCGGCCGTTTCTCACGCCTTTTGATATCAGACGGATATTGTGTCGCCGCTCCGATCACCGATGCTTTCCCGCGAAAAACCGTTCTTGTCCAACAGAGTGCGAACCTCGTTTACATATGCCTCTGTCTGCTCCTTCGCCATTCCCGTGAGGTCGCTCTCGGAAATGATACGGTCGAGCTGATCTCTGTTAAGTCCGAACACGGGATCGGCTGCTATTCTGTCAAGCAGATCATTATCGGTACCCTCAAGCTTCACCGCTTTACCGGCGGCTACCGAGTGCTTTCTGATAGCCTCGTGCAGCACCTGGCGGTCGCCTCCCTTCTTGACACAGTACATAAGTATGTTCTCGGTAGCCATAAAGGGAAGCTCGTCAAGCAAATGCTTTTCCGCGACCTTCGGATAAACGGTGAGTCCGCTGATGACATTTTCATAAAGGAGAAGTATGCCGTCGGTTGCGAGAAACGCCTCCGGAATGGATATTCTGCGGTTTGCCGAATCATCCAAAGTGCGCTCAAGCCACTGGGTTCCCGCCGTCATTGCCGGATTCATAGCTTCCGCTTCAACGAATCTTGCAAGCGAAGAGATGCGCTCCGATCTCATCGGATTGCGTTTGTACGCCATTGCCGATGAGCCTACCTGACCCGATTCAAAAGGTTCATCGACCTCTTTTAAATGGGACAATAATCTTATATCTCCCGAGAATTTTTGGGCGCTTTGCGCAATGCCCGACAAAACCGAAAGCAGACAGTAATCGGCTTTTCTCGGGTATGTCTGACCGCTTACCGAGTATACCGAGTCAAAACCGACCTTTTCGGCAATGAGCTTTTCAAGTCTTTTTACCTTCTCTTTGTCTCCGCCGAAAAGCTCCAAGAAACTTGCACCCGTTCCCGTGGTCCCACGGCAGCCGAGCAGCTTCATATGCGACAGGCAGAAGTCGAGCCTTTCAAGATCCATAACAAGATCCTGCAGCCACAGTGCGGCACGCTTTCCGTATGTCGTGGGTTGCGCTGCCTGAAAATGGGTGTATGCGAGGGTGGGCAGGGAACTGTATTTTTCGGCAAAATCGCAAAGCTCGGAAATGACTCTTAAAAGCAGCGACCTTATTCTCAAAAGCGCATCGCGCTGAATAATTACATCGGTGTTGTCTCCCACAAAACAACTTGTCGCACCGAGGTGGATTATTGGTTTCGCGGCAGGGCAGACCTCTCCGAAAGCGTATATGTGTGCCATTACATCGTGACGGACTTCGTGCTCGCGCCTGTCGGCGACCTCATAGTCAATATCGTAAATGTGAGCACGCATTTCGGCTATCTGCTCATCGGTTATATTGAGACCGAGCTCCTTTTCGCTTTCCGCAAGAGCCACCCATAGCTTTCGCCAGGTTGAAAACTTGCGGTCGTCAGAAAAGATCTCCTGCATTTCCCGACCGGCATAACGCTTTTGAAGGGGATTCTCATATCTGTCGTGCATTCGGATTCTCCTTTTTACTTACTCTCGTGATTGTCGAGAGCCGCTTTGATAAATCCTTTGAAGAGCGGATGCGCCTTGTTGGGACGCGACTTGAATTCCGGATGATACTGAACACCTACATAGAACGGACGGTCCGAAAGCTCAACAGTTTCGACCAGTTTTCCGTCGGGGGAGAGTCCCGAGAGGGTGAGACCCGCTTCACAGAGTGCCTCACGGTAGTCATTGTTGAACTCATAACGGTGCCTGTGGCGTTCCGAAATGCGGTCGGTGCCGTAGCACTTTTCCATAACCGTTCCGCTTCGTATCTCGCAGGGGTATGCACCGAGACGAAGTGTTCCGCCCTTGTCTATATCGTCGCTCTGACCCGGCATAAAATCAATGACCTTGTGTTTGCAGAGCTCATCGAACTCGCCCGAGTGAGCATCTGCAATGCCGGCGACATTACGCGCGTATTCGATCACCGCAATCTGCATACCGAGACAAATTCCGAAATAGGGGAGACGGTTCTCTCTTGCGTATTTTGCCGCAAGAATCATTCCGTCTATTCCTCTGCCGCCGAAGCCGCCGGGAACGATTATTCCGTCAAGACCCGAAAGCCGCTCCGTGTATGTCGAATCGGTAAGGGTCTCCGAGTCTATCCAATGTATATTAATATGTGTGTTAAGAGTATATCCCGCATGCCGCATTGCTTCGGCAACCGAAAGATAAGCATCGTGCAGCTGAACATATTTTCCGACGAGTCCGATGTTGACCTCTTTTTCACGCGACTTTATGCTCTTTACCATATCGCTCCACTCGGTGAGATCGGGAGCGGGTGTGTCAATACCGAGCTCGCGTCATACGCCCGAGGCAAAGTTTGCCTTTTCA
>CAUCSW010000186.1 GCA_958445555.1 uncultured Clostridia bacterium
AGTACAGGATTCTTTCGGTGGTGGTGGTCTTACCTGCATCTATGTGGGCCATTATACCAATATTTCTTGTCATTTCAAGAGATACTTTTCTTGGCATATTTTCCTCCATACTGTTCCCGTGCGACGGTCATTATGCCGTCGCCGGAGCGACTACCATCTGTAATGCGAGAAAGCCTTGTTGGCTTCTGCCATTCTGTGGGTCTCTTCGCGCTTCTTGGCGGCTCCGCCTAAGCCGTTTACGGCATCGAGGATCTCGCCTGCGAGACGTTCCTTCATTGTTTTCTCGGAACGATTGCGGGCATAAGTGGTAAGCCAGCGAAGTCCCAGGGTCTGCTTCCTTTCGGGGCGGACCTCAAAGGGGACCTGATAGGTCGCGCCGCCCTTACGGACAGCCTTTACCTCGAGCTGGGGCATTATGTTTTCCATAGCCTGCTCGAAGACCTCAAGCGGTTCTTTTCCGGTTTTTTCGGATACAAGATCGAAAGCACCGTAAACAATTTTCTGCGCAACGCCCTTCTTACCGTCCAACATTACGTTGTTGATAAGACGGGTTACGGTTTTGGAATTATAAAGCGGATCGGGCAAAACATCGCGTTTTGCGATAAAGCCTCTTCTTGGCACTTTACTTCCCTCCTTCACATTTATGATATCATAGGTACTCGAGTTTTTGATAGATCCCGTCAGACCAAGCGAGGCGTTTTATATTAAACGCCGCTTGTTATGCGACATAAGATTCAATCGTTATAAGCCGTTTTGATTATTTTGTCTTTGCGCCGGCTTTGGGACGCTTCGCGCCGTACTTGGAGCGAGACTGCATTCTTCCCGCAACGCCCTGTGTATCGAGGGTTCCTCTTACGATGTGGTAACGCACACCGGGGAGGTCCTTAACACGGCCGCCGCGAATGAGAACAACACTGTGTTCCTGAAGATTGTGACCTACGCCGGGAATGTACGCAGATACTTCGATTCCGTTTGAAAGACGCACTCTGGCAATTTTACGAAGTGCAGAGTTCGGCTTTTTGGGAGTGGAAGTCTTTACGGCAGTACAAACACCGCGCTTTTGAGGAGAATCGTTGTCGGTAAGCTCTCTCTTCATAGAGTTATAGCCCTTAAGAAGAGCCGGAGCCTTTGCCTTCTTCTCGACAGTCTCTCTTCCGTTGCGAACCAATTGGTTAAAGGTTGGCATATTACACCTCCTGAATTAAATTATCGCGCAGGGTGCGATAAAGCACACTCCCGCAGACTAAATAATAATATCACCGGACCCCCTGCTTGTCAAGGGGTTCCGGTGATATTTTAGACTGATTTACCGAATTATTCGCCTCAGCGGCGTTGTCGGTGCACTTTTTTTCGGATCTATTCGCCGTCGGAGGTCACATCTGCGGTCTCGCCGCCGTCATACGCTCCGTCTGCCGCAATGCCGCTTTCCGGCTCAGCGGTGCCTGCCGTATCGCTCACGACCGCGGCATCATCCGCATTGTCATCGGCAACGGTTTCTTCACCGTGGCAGCAATCGTCATGGCAGCACCCGCACCCGCAGCCGTCTTCAAGATCGTCATCGACGAAATTGAATCTCGAACCGGTTCCGGCGGGAACGAGCTTACCGATGATGACATTTTCTTTAAGGCCGAAGAGCGGATCCTCTTTACCCTTTATCGCCGCCTCGGTAAGGACTCTGGTGGTCTCCTGGAACGAAGCAGCCGAGAGGAACGAATCGGTGGCAAGGGAAGCCTTCGTTATACCGAGAAGGGTCGGTATATAGGTTGCTTCCTTAAGTCCGGTCTCTCCCGCGGCTATCCTCTTGCGGATCTCCGCATTCTTCTTAAGCACATCTTCCTTATCGACCGATGTAGTGGAAATGAGATCGGTGTCTCCTCCGTCGGTGACCTTAAGCTTTCGCATCATCTGACGGACGATTATTTCGATGTGCTTATCGTTAACATCAACACCCTGCAGACGGTAAACGCTCTGGATCTCCTTGATGATATACTCTTCAACGGCGTTTGCACCCTTTACATTGAGTATATCGTTCGGATACACGGAGCCTTCGGTGAGCTGATCGCCCGCCTCGACGGTATCTCCCGCCTGAACGCATATACGGTATCCGAAAGGAATCGTGTACTTACGCTCATCGCCGTTTTTATCATCGGCAACGGTGATAACATGATTTTTCTTCTCTTCCCCGATCGAAACGGTACCGGAGATCTCGGAGATGATCGCATTCTTCTTGGGACGCCTTGCCTCAAACAGTTCCTCAACACGGGGAAGACCCTGTGTGATATCCTCCGTAGAAGCAATACCGCCGGTGTGGAAGGTACGCATCGTAAGCTGTGTACCCGGCTCACCTATGGACTGAGCGGCAACTATTCCGACCGCCTCGCCGATGGTTACGGGTCTGCCGGTCGCAAGGTTGGAGCCGTAGCACTTTACGCAGACGCCGTGATCGGCTTTACATGTGAGTATTGAACGAATGCGAATTTCGGGACGCTTAAGCAATCCGTCCTCCACCATTGATTCAAGTTCGGCGACTATTCTCTTTGCGTTCGCATCGGTCACGATATGGTTGCAGTCGCAGATGAGCTCGCCTGTCTTATGATCGATGCAATCGTTGAGAAGATATCTGCCCACAAGACGGTCGGTAAGCGGCTCTATGGACTGCTTGCCTTCCTTT
>CAUCSW010000187.1 GCA_958445555.1 uncultured Clostridia bacterium
CCGGTATATTATGCACATCACAGAGGCGGAGAATGACCGACTCATCGGGCTCGTTGGGCTTTCTTCAATGAAGGTCACGGAATAGGAGAAGCATATCTATTTCATCACAGCCTATACGAGATGCGATCTGCTGTGCGCCTCCCTGGCTTCCGCTCAGGAACTTGATTATGTTAAGACCGGTCGCATCGGCAACCAACTTGCCGGTCGTTCCGGTTGCAAGCAGTGTATGTCTGCTCAATATACCGCAGTAGGCGATGCAGAACTGTACCATAAGCTCTTTTTTTGCATCATGCGCTATAAGTGCAATATTCATTTTCTTTCCTCTCCTTTTTATGATCCGTTCAGATCTCTTTAACAGGCGGCAGAAGGACCCGTGTCCCGCAAAGTCTTGCCGCCGTTCTTGCAAACGCCATGGCCGCCCTGCCGTTCACTGCAGGCCTCCCCGCTGCGGCGGCGACCGTTATTTCATTGTCAAACGGTATCACACCGATCAGACCGATCTCGGTTTTATCGACGATAGCGTCGATATTATCGTGCAGCTTTCCCACGCTCTTGCGGGAAAACTTATTTACGACCAGCCTGACCTCGGAAAATCCGAGTCTTTTTACCATTGCCCTCGCCTTTGCCGCACCGCTCACCGCGGCAGCGTCACTGTTTGTAACAACGAGGACAAGTGAATCCTTCGGCATTCCGACATAATATCTTTCATCCACTCCGGCAGGGCAATCGACTATGACAAAGTCTCTGTCCCTCGCTGCGGACACCACCGCTTCGCCGAAGGAATCGGATCTGATGGTTCCGAAATTCATCGGAGCGGCTATGACGGACAGTCCCTCCACGCCGTCAACATCAACTGCGTTTTCGGCGGCATTTTCGGGATCAGCCTGTGCGTCTGACAGATCAAGCATGACCTTTTTATCTGCTCCGAGCATTGTATCAAGGCAGCGCAGACCTTCGTCGGCATCCACAAGCAGTACCCGCTTCGAAGCGTTACAGAGTGCCGCAGCCAGGCCTATGCTTACCGTTGTCTTCCCGACACCGCCTTTTCCGGAGGTCACTATAATGATTTTTCCCAAAGCGACTCTCCTTTCCTTTTAACGGGCGCAAAGCTCCGAAAGATATCAAGAATATAATACCACACATATCAGCTTTTGTCAAAGGGTTTAGGGCGGCAAAGTAAGTAAAAAGGTGTTTGCCGTCGGTGTCCGCTCCCCTCGGAGGGTCGGTCGGAATGTATGCGGGAGTGTATGTTGAAATGTATGCGGACGGAAAGATGTTATTTCAGGAGCTCATCGGGCTTCTGCTCTTCGGTCTCGTCGTTTGAATTAAAGAAATACTGGTCTATGACCTGCCTTGCAACGGGGCAGGTGGAACCGCTGACAACACCCGATTCGGCCACGACCATAACCGCTATTTCAGCCTTTTCGTAAGGGGCAAACGAGCAGAAGAATGTATTGTCCTCGCCGCCTGTTTCTGCAGTTCCCGTCTTGCCCGCCACATTGAGTTTTGAGTTTTCAAAATACCAGTGTGCGGTTCCTTCGGTGACGACCTGTCTCATTCCGTCGCGTATTACATCAAGGGTCGTCTTGCTCATTTTAACCTCGTTGAGCACCTCGGGTTCACCGGAAACGATGACCTCACCGGTATAGAAATCGCGCACCTCCTTGAGGATAGTCGCCTTATATCTTGTTCCGCCGTTGGCAATCGTTGCGCAGTACATCATCAGTTGTATGGGTGTAAAGGCGTTATTCTGCTGACCTATGGCGGCGGCAAGGGTCGCGCCCGCCGTCCATCTCTGACCGATGGATTCGGAATAAGCGGGTCCCGCAAGCACGCCGGTCTTCTCGGCAAGCTCAATCCCGGTCGGTTGTCCGAGTCCGAACGCAGCCGAATAATCATTCATTTTTCCTATGCCGAGCCGATAAGCCATTTCGAAGAAGAAGTAGTTACAGGACTGGCCTATCGCAGTCGCTATGTTGAGGTTTCCGTGAATATGCAGGCACTTGGGCTGATAATCCTTATACCTGTCATAGACCTGTACGCAATCGATGATCTCGGTGGGGGTTGTCACCTTTTCTTCAAGAGCCGCGACCGCCATTGCCATTTTCATTATCGAACCAGGTGCATATGTTCCGTTAAGTGCACGGTCGAACAGAGGCTTTCTCGGATCATTAAGAAGGGTATCATAGCTGAATTTATATTCATCCATCGTATATGACGGATAGTTGGCGGAGGCAAGTATCCTGCCTGTGTTCACCTCGACCGCCATAACGCAGCCGCCCTTTATATCGGTCCTGAAAACGGCATCGCAGACCGCCGCATTTTTTTCATATGCCTCCTGAGCGAATATCTGAAGTCTCTTATCTATGGTAAGCACAACGGTGTTGCCCTGGCGGGGTTCCTTTGTAAGCTCCGCCGAAACGGTGTTGCCGTTATTATCAAGGATATATGTCATTTCGCCGTCGGTTCCGCGGAGATACTCTTCATAGAGCTTTTCTATTCCGCTTTTTCCGACATAATCGTTGTATGAATATCCTTTATCCTTAAGCTCTTTCCAGTCCTCGGCGTCTATCTTTCCCACCGTTCCTATCATCTGCGGCGCCACATTACCCTCAAGATAGTCCCTGTACGGAACGGTTGAGACCTCCACGCCCTTGCTTTCA
>CAUCSW010000188.1 GCA_958445555.1 uncultured Clostridia bacterium
AATAATACACGGCGGATTCGATCCCGAGCCGGGGACGCTCAAAGCCCGTCTCAATGCAAAAGGGGTAAAGCTTTTATACAAGGCGGCACGCGAGCTGAATGTGCCGTTTCGCAATAACGGATCAATTGTCGCGGCATTCGGTGAGGAAGAGGAAGCGGTGATAGATGAGCTTTATGCGCGAGGTGTCAAAAACGGAATAGACGGTATTGAAATACTGACGGGCGATGCCGCAAGAAAGCTTGAACCGGAACTGTCCGATCGGGTGACAAGAGCGCTTTTGGTCAACAGTGCAGGAATAATCTGCCCTTACGGATTGACGATAGCCGCAGTGGGAAATGCGATGGATAACGGCGCCCGACTCATTACCGAATATGAGGTCACGAAGATCGAAAAACAGGACGACCTCTTTATAATACACTCTGCCGACGGCAGACAGGTCAATTCACGCTATGTTGTAAACTGCGCAGGCGGATATTCCGACCGCGTCGCGGAATCTGCAGGCGATCATCTGTGCAGCATCATCCCCAGAGCGGGTGAATATATGCTTCTTGATAAATCGGAGGGTAAGCGGGTGGATCATACGATCTTCACCGTGCCTACCGCAAACGGAAAGGGCGTTCTTGTTACGCCTACTGCGGACGGAAATCTGCTGATCGGTCCGACGGCGGAGGTCGTAAAGACCCCCGAAAGCACCGAGACTACCGAAAAGGGACTCGAAGCGGTCTCCCGCCTTGCAAAAAGAAGCGTGCCCGGGGTCGATACCCGCGCCGTCATAACCTCATTCACGGGTGTTCGCGCCTCCGTAAAGGAAGGGGACTTCATTATAAGGGAATCGGAGCGGACAAGCGGTCTTATACACGCCGCGGGTATTGATTCTCCCGGACTTTCCGCATCGGCGGCGATCGCGGAGTATATTGTCGAACTGCTGGAGAAGAGCGGTCTGGAGCTTACGGATAATCCCGAATTTGACGGAACGAGGGAGGATACACATGCTTTTCGCAAGATGAGCGACGATGAGAAGGACGCATTTATAAAGACTCATCCCGCTTACGGAAAGGTCGTGTGCCGCTGCGAAACGGTCACCGAAGGCGAAATAATCGATGCGATCAGACGCAATCCCAAGCCTGGCGATATCGACGGGATAAAACGGCGTACCCGCTCGGGAATGGGCAGATGTCAGGGAGGCTTCTGCACTCCTCACATTATGAGACTGATAGAAAAAGAAACGGGAAAGCGGCCGGAAGAAATAACCAAAAAAGACGGAAATTCTTATCTGGTGACAGGAAGACTGTAGGGAGAAAAATGATGATAAAACACGATATCGTTATAATCGGCGGAGGACCTGCGGGAATGGCGGCTGCGGTCGCCGCATATGACGGTGGTGCGAGAGATGTTGCGATCATAGACAGGGAAGAGAGCCTCGGAGGCATCCTTAAACAGTGCATTCACAACGGATTCGGGTTGCATAAGTTCGGAAAAGAGCTTACCGGACCCGAATATGCGGCAATTTACGAGCAGGAGGTATTTAAGAGGGGTATCAAGGTGTACACCGATACGACCGTTACCGATATAGGAGCAAATAAGGTCGTGACCGCTCAAAACAGTGAGGGCCTCCTCAAAATAAAGGCGAAGGCGATAGTCCTTGCCATGGGCTGCCGTGAGCGCAGCAGGGGAGCTCTGAATATCCCGGGAACCCGTCCGGCGGGAGTTTACAGTGCCGGCACCGCTCAGAAGCTGATAAACCTTGAAGGATTTTCGGTCGGCAAAAAGGTCGTGATATTGGGATCGGGCGACATCGGACTTATTATGGCAAGAAGACTTACTTTGGAAGGCGCAAAGGTTGAGGCGGTCTGTGAAATAATGTCATATTCCGGAGGCCTTAAAAGAAATATAGTCCAGTGTCTGGAGGATTTCGGAATACCTTTGTATCTGTCGACGACCGTCGTTGAGGTCCACGGCAGGGATAGGGTCGAAGGTGTGACGGTGGCTGAGGTGGATGAAGATCGCCGCGTAAAAGAGGAGACCAAAAGGTTTATTCCCTGCGATACACTTTTGTTGTCGGTGGGACTCATACCCGAAAACGAGCTCACAAGGGCGGCTGACATCCCGATAGACCGAATAACAAACGGTGCCTTGGTGGACGAGCATCGTCTGACTGCCGCGGACGGTGTCTTTGCCTGCGGGAACGTACTTCAGGTGCATGACCTTGTCGACTATGTGTCCGATGAAGCGGAAATCGCGGGAAAGGGCGCGGCGCAGTACGTAAAGAACGAATTGACGGACAACGCGACATATCTGAAGGTCACGGCTGCAGACGGCGTAAGATATGTGCTTCCGCAGCGGATCGACAAAAACGGCACCGAGGAGGTCGCCCTTTACCTTAGGGTGTCAAAACCCTTGGGAAAGGTCAGATATACGGTTCGCTCGGGCGATACGGTGCTTACAACCGTCGCCCGACTTAAAGCGGCACCGGGCGAAATGGAGAAAATAATCCTTAAACCGGACAAGAGAAAGCTTGCAAGCGAAGAAATAATCGTGAGTGTGGAGGAGATCCGATGACAAGAAAGCTGACCTGTATAATTTGTCCGCGCGGCTGTGAACTTACGGCATATATCAACGACGGGGCGATCGAGGTCAAGGGAAACGGCTGCCCCAGGGGTA
>CAUCSW010000189.1 GCA_958445555.1 uncultured Clostridia bacterium
TGTTTTTTGCCCTGACCTGAGCCGATTTCAGTGTGCCGTATGTAACAGCACCGTATTCCTCCGCCTTTTCGGCAAGCATATCGTTATCGGCATTGAAATAAAGCTTTCCTCCGCGCTTTTTGACGCTGTCGGCAAGTTCAAGCTTTGTGGAGAGCACCGTTTCGATATTTCCGAAGGTCTCAAGGTGCTGCATACCGATCGAGGTGATGATACCGATATCGGGGTTGCAGATGCGGCATATCTCGTCGATATCGCCCTTCTTTTTCGCACCCATTTCGGCTATGAAGACCTCTGTCGGAGGTGTAAGATCCTCTCTTACCGTGCGGACGACGCCGAGCGGCGTATTATAACTTTCGGGAGTGGCGACGGTATTGTAGCGCTCCGAAAGTATTCTGAGCAGTATCGACTTTGTTCCCGTCTTTCCGTAGCTCCCCGTTATTCCCACGGTCTTCATTCCGCTATGTGCGGCAAGCACTTTTTTTGCATCCGCGATATATGCAGCCGCCACCGCTTTTTCGAACGGAGTATTGATGATCCTCGCCGCCGTTACGGTGACGGGCGCCGCAAGTGACAGGACCTCCGCCGCGATAAAGAAACCTTTGCCGAACAAAGCGCCGAGGGTCACGGCACAGGCAAATATCAGGCATTCGGTAAACAAAAGTCTCTTTACCCTTGCGGTAAGCACCAATTTTTTGATAGCTTTTTTTCTGTCAAGCACAGAGATATACAGTCTTATAAGGCACAGTGCGGCAAGTACCGCAAGCGGGATCGTCCATCCGAGAGAGGTGAACAGAACCGCTGCCGCAAGAGCGATAAGGGCCGTGACGGTTCTCATACCGAAGGCGCCTTTCAGCCATTTCATGTATCTTGACAGATAGTATGAGCTTTGCTGCAACATCATCAGATGCCGAAGCGAAGCGAAGACACCCGTAAGAGCGATGACAGCGACGCTGATTATCTCAACTGTTTTCATCGTCTTTGCCTCCCAAAAAGCTTCTTAATATCGCGGTCGTTCTTCCCGGTTGTTCTATAAACGAGAAGTGACCCGTCCCCTCATAGACGCAGAGTCCCGTATCCTTTATTCTGCTTTCTATCGTGTGTGCCATATACAGAGGAGTCGCGGTATCCTTATCACCCCAGATCAAAAATGTGGGGCAGGTTATGTTTCCGAGTATCGGAGTGACATCATCATTCACAAGTTTCACAAGGGTCTTGCGCATGACCTCGGGCGCATCGCGGTAATCCTGTGAGCCGAAATGCGTTGGCAGTCTGTCAAGTGTATCTGTGTTTCGGTTTTTGATCTGATGAAGTGTTATCACCCTTTTTGCCGTTTTATAGCAGGCTATCTTAAATGATTTTTTCAGGCTCTTTTTAGGCTTGACGCCCGCCGCATCTATAAGTACCATTCTGCGGGGCGACACGATGCCCTCACCCGCAAGCTTCATTGCGACCCTGCCGCCGTGAGAATGACCGACAAGCGACACATTTTCAAGGCCGAGCCTGTCAATAAACTCGGCGGTCAGAGCCGCATAATCATCGGTATCGAGCGGGTTTGCGGGCAGATCGCTCTTTCCGCAGCCGGGAAAATCGAGCGCCACAAAGCGAAGCTCCGAGGAAAGTGCGTTTATAAAGGGTCTCCATATTTCCTTTGACGAGCCCCATCCGTGAAGGAGCAGAACGGTATTGCCGCTCCCTTCGTCAAGGTAGCTCAGTTTTATTCCGTTTACGGTGATCTCCGTCAGAATCCCCTCCGAAAGGTTTGTTTTCGGCGGCAGGCGCCGCTTTTCCGGTGGATCGTTCGGGGGAGTGCCCCGCGATTTCCGCCGCCGTTTCACGCTGCCGCAACGATCGGCAACTATACATTATGTTATATTATATCAAAGTATGTTACGAATTAAAAGAGGTTTTTCGGGCAAGAAGGATATTTGGGCGAAAAAAATTAAGGGCGCCCGTCGCGGCGCGCGGGGTGCGACGCGGTGGGCGCGGGGTGCGGGGCGATATTCCTTATGCAAAGCGGGGGTTATGATGGGATTGCGGCCTTCGCATGAAAAAAGCCTGCAAACTGATTCTTTTGCAGGCCTGACTTTTATTCCTTATACCTTTATACCCTTATCACTTTATCCCTTTATCACTTCTGTTATCCCTTATGTCCGTTCTGTCCCTTTGACTCCTTCGGCCCCTTTTGTTGTTTTGCCTCTGCGTCCTTCACTTTTTTACCTTTGTCGGCGTTTTTTCAGACAAGCTCAACAGTTATGGTCTTACAGAGACTTCTGCGGAATGAAAAGACCCCGTCGCCGAGCAAAAACGCCTTCGGATCGCTGAAAGGAGACACCGCCCACAGTGAGATATGAGCACCCTCTTCAAGTCCTATATCACGAAGTCGTCTGTCCGTTTCGCCGTTACCCGTCATCTTCTTCACCTTTGCGGTCTCGCCCGGCTTCAGATCGTCAAGTGTCAGTATTTCCATATCCGTCTCCCCCCGAATGTGACAGTTTGCATTCTCATATGATATATTACACTTTATTCGGAGGCGGGGAGGTGTGTCATTATTTCAAAAAAAATGTGCTGCCGCCTTTTTTCCGCGAGCACAGGAATCGACAAGAGGGAGAATATCGGGGCAATCGGTGTTTTCGGTGCGGATCACTTCGGGGCAAA
>CAUCSW010000190.1 GCA_958445555.1 uncultured Clostridia bacterium
CTGTTGTAAACGGCGAATACTTGGTGATCATATTTACTCCGGATATATTATATGGTCTTAATGATATATTATTTGATAATATTCCAAACACAAATGTCATTTCCACTGAAAAATGTCCTAACCTTCTCAACCTCTCAATTGAAATATCAAAAAAAGGATTAGAATATGAAGACACCTTGAAGGTCGGTATCTTAAATCAGTTAATTGCAACAATTCTCCCCCATCTTACATTGAAAACAAGAATAAAAACCGGCAGCACCACACTTCAGGAGGTACTTAATTTTTGTTCTTCCAATTTTTCTAATGATATCACACTTGAAGATGTCGCCGACGCCTTACATATAAGTAAATTCCACATTTCACACCTTTTAAATAACAAGTTAGGAATAAATTTCAATTCATATATTAACAATCTTAGGATTAACCGAGCATGTGATATGTTGGAGGATACCGAGGCTAAAATTTCTGATATTTCTGAGGATGTTGGCTTTGGATCTATTCGTTCTTTTAACCGCGCTTTTAAAGATACTATGAATACTACCCCGCTGGAATACCGAAGCCAATTTAAAAAGGAAATCCAAAAAATACCAAAAAGAATGAACAAGATAAAAATCGATATTTAAGCCCTAAATTCGTGCTTTTTCCATTTTACCCGTTACATTGGTAGCCGGTATGGATTTTAGCGTCGGCGGTATTCTCATCGCCCGACATCAAAAACGGCAGCACATACACCGTTTCGGCGGGCGGCACGGTATTGGAGACCGTAAAACTCACATCCTCGGTATACGGAAGCGGCTCGGGCAGCTTCGGCAAAGGCGGCTTCGGAGGAGCGGGCGGCAGAAGCGGTAACGGATTTAACGGAAATCGTCCCGACACAAATGCCCCGAACGGCGTGGCGGACGGCGACACTGCGATGAGCTGAAACCGCCGTAACCTTCGATCAATACAGGCCGTTCTGTATTTTTGAAATAAAGCAGCACTTTATCGAATACCGAAGAAAGAAATAAAAATTGACCGACCGTTTGCAAGGTCTTAACGCTTTGCAAACGGTCGGCTTTTTTATATCCGCTTTTAAGATCGGCAGACATTTTTTGTCAGGATCATAATATGATCCCTTGAGCGCTGAAATTTCGGAATGCCGTATGCGCACTTCAAACTCGCTGCTTCAGAAACAAAGCGTATTCATATTTTTTCGCCTCTACCCGTTGAAACATACTGCCTGTAATGATATAATTTATATTGTGTAGACTGCCATTATTATCGGCAAATATCATCGGAGGCATTTTTAATGGGAGCACGGGGAGATCGTACCAAAAGCAGAATAATATCCGCTGCAAGGGACCTGTTTTCGGAAAAAGGGTTCAGCGCGGTAACAATGAAGGATATATGCGACGAGGCGGAAATGTCGCGCGGCGGACTCTATCGGTATTTTTCCTCAACCGAAGAGATATTTATGGAGATCATCAACCGCGAGCAGCAAAGCGCGTTCAACGCGTTGGCGCGCGGAAAGAATGCAGGTGCAAGCGCCACCGTAATAATTAAGGTGTTTATAAAGCACCGTATCAACACCCTTTTGGGCAACACGGCGGGTGTTGATAATGCAGTTACGGACTTTGCGGCAAACAACGAAAACGGCAGAGAGCTCATTACACGCCGTGCAGACAACGCCTTGAGTATTCTCACCGATGTAATATCTCTCGGTTGTCAGAGCGGTGAGTTCAGGTGTGATAACGCGCGATCGGCTGCGCTTGCGATACTGTGCCTTATTGAAGGACTCAATAAGCACAATACCTTCTTAAAACTGTCGGTAAACGATATCCGGGCTCAGGAGGATATTATCATGCACTCTGTTCTCGGTGCCGAAGGCTGACGCAGGGTGATCTTTTGCTCGCCCGATACCGAAAAACTTTGTATCTCCGTATTACCGACGGTCGCGGTCTAATAATAACGTACACAACACCTGAAAGCATTTGTCGGGTGTTCTGTAAATAAAAACACAACAACAAAGGAGTCGATCACTATGCCGACATGGGCTATCATTCTTATAATCGCAGCGGCGGTTATTATCATCGGTCTTATATGGTACATTTCAACAAAAAACAAGTTCGTAAGACTCGGTACCGCATGTGACGAAGGTTTTTCGACCATTGATGTCTACCTTAAAAAAAGATATGACCTTATTCCCAACCTTGTCGAAACGGTAAAGGGATACGCAAAGCACGAAAGCGCAACGCTTGAAAATGTCATCAAGGCGCGTAACGCCGCCGTTTCGGCAACCGGAGACGCCAAGGTCGAAGCGGAAAATCAGCTTCAGGGAACACTTAAATCACTCTTTGCCCTTGCGGAAAGCTATCCCGATCTGAAAGCGGATTCCCAGTTTTTGAATCTTCAGAATCAGCTTCACGCGATTGAACAGGATCTTTCTCAGGCGAGAAAGTACTATAACGCAACCGTCAAGAGCTACAATGTTTATCTTCAGATGTTCCCTTCAAGCATTGTTGCCTCGTTGATGAAGCTTGAAAAGCGTGCCTTCTTCGAGGTGAGCGATCCCTCGGAGAGACAGAATGTGAAGGTGTCATTCTGATATGAAAAAAAGTAATATAGTTTTTGCCGCCGTAGCAGCTGCGATAA
>CAUCSW010000191.1 GCA_958445555.1 uncultured Clostridia bacterium
TATGGGATTTCCGGTAAAGGATCCTTGACGGATCCCCTCATATTTTTGAATCCCGAGTAATTATGCCGCACTCATCAAAAGGTCAGGGAGCAGACAGAAAAAGACAAAAATTGCGGGGACGGCGTTACGGTCTTTGACAAATCTATTTACATATATACTTGAAAATCATGGCAAATAATGTTATATTGGGTTACGGGAAAGTGCTGTTGTTATGAGGATGACTTGCGGTAAAAATCAGCGCGGGTCAAAAAAAGCAACGGCATCCGCTTGTCAGGGGAAAGCGGCGTGACAAATTCGCGGCGGAGGGCAGGTTTCTACTGCCTCGGTCTTTTGCTTTGCAAAATCGTAACGCCCATCAAAGCAAAGAAGGAGAAAAGCTCCGCAAAAGGACGCTGACAGACGGCAGGGTCCGACTCCCGTCAGGGCGAGCCGAAGGCGGTTTGTCACCGAATCGACATATGCAAAAACATCTTGAGGAGACGATCACAAATGAAAACAAAACGAATAATTACTGCGG
The DNA here is from genome assembly GCA_958445555.1 of uncultured Clostridia bacterium. Lineage (GTDB taxonomy): Bacteria > Bacillota > Clostridia > Oscillospirales > Acutalibacteraceae > RGIG7384. Next base: position 518 of record CAUCSW010000191.1, read on the forward strand.
CTTTATCTGTGATACTGGCGGTGGGATTGTTCTCGGGCTGCGGCGAGACTCCGGAGCAGAAGGCTGTCAAGATCTACAACAAGGCGGTAAAAGTTGCCGACAGCTATAGCGAATATACTTATGAGATGACCGGCGAAATCGTTGTTGTTAATGACAATGTAAGCGTGAAATCGAGCATAAAGCAAAGTGCTAAGATGAAGGAAGCAAACGACAAGATCGCAGCCGCCGACATAAAGAGCACGGTCATATCCGGCGGCAACACCGTTGAATCACGATCGATATTTACCGACGGTAAATTTTATCTTTCGGATGACACAGGCAGCTATTATTCGGACGCGAGCGCAGAAGACTTTAACAGTATGTATTTTTCAGACAATCCGGATATAAGTATCGACCCGTCGAAGTTTTCTGTCATAACGCTTCAGGAGACCGACAACGGCTATTATGTTACCATATCCGCTCCGAATACCGATTATCATGATGTTGATAAAAAGTATGCGTTATATTTCAAGGATACATTTCCTTCAGGCAAAGTGACCGAGTATTCCGAGACATTGAAGGTCGACAAGGATTGTCTTCTTCAATCACAGGAATTGAAAATGAAGATCGTCGACGAATCTTTGGGATTTGAGCGGTCGATGGAGATCTCAATGAAAATAACTCCCGACTTCAGCGGCAATGTCACCATTGATATACCTGCCGATGTGAATAAGGATTACCGCAATGTAGGAGATGCCGTTGCGCTTAAGGAATTGACAGAAGGGCTCGGCAAGATGTTTTCCGCAACCGAGGCATCCGGCAAGTACACGGGAGTGACGATCTTATCGGCCGGGGAATCGAATACCACCGTAAACCAGACTCATATATTCAAATACGGCTATACTGCCGACGGATTTTTCTACAACGACGACATAACGCTTGATACAAAGGGTACGGCGGAAACAAGCACGGTGACCGGTACCAGGAAGTATGCAAACGGAAAGATGACCGTTTCGTTCAGCAACGGCGAGAACACATCCGTTGATAAGACCGACGATGAAGCGTTGTCGGATGTTTCGGAGCTGTATGCCCCCTGCAGTATCACGGCGGACATGATCGAGAGCGTGTCGCGCGACGGCGAAACATACTCCTGCACGCTTAACAAGAACTACACGGATGACTACTTCGATTACCTGATCGGTATGTATCAGTTTGATAAAAATCAGGTGAGCTCATATTCTGTGGAAAGCAAGCTCACGGCAAAGTCGGAAAACGGTGTGATCAATTCGTCCAACCTGCGCACATCGGTGACATTTACCTATTACGGATATACCATGGCGGTCACCATTGATGAGACCATCACCCATACCGGCGAGATTTCGGAATCCTGATGAAGCTTTATATCGGATCTATCGATTGCTTTGACAGTGCCGATCGCAGAGCCGTTTCGGATACTCTTGATGCGGCCGAACTTCAAAAGACGGAGCGACTGCAGCGGGAAGAAGATAAGGCGCGGACCCTGCTCGGGAGGTATCTTGCCCTTACGGCGCTGAAGCGTGCCAATTCCGAATACGGCGGAGATAAAGACTTTGTCCCAGTAATTGTGAGGGACGACAGGGGCAAGCCGAGGGCCGTGAATTCGGATATGAGTTTCAGCATAAGTCATTCGGGAAAAACGGTGATGTGTGCGATCGACAATATGCCGATAGGAGTCGATGCTGAGGAGATAAAGCCGTGTAACCCGAGGATCGCAGGAAGAATATGCACCGAAAGGGAACTTGAGTATGTTTTGGACGGTTGGGATATTTCGGAATTGCCGCTTACGGACAGCAGGTGCACGGACAGAGCATTTCTGATGCGGTTGCTTCGCGTATGGACTGCCAAAGAAGCGTTTTTTAAGTGCATCGGAACGGGAATTACCGATCTGAAAAGTGCGGACATATTCGATATGGAGCCGCATCTCTGCAATATGGATACGGATGACTGCATTTGCACGCTGTACTCCGAGAGGACGGGCTTTTCAAGGTCCGATGTCGAAGTTATATATGTAACAAAGCAGTATTAGATCATAATGAATGCTGCCGCATCATTCGATGCGGCAGCATTATTTTCTTTTTGT
>CAUCSW010000192.1 GCA_958445555.1 uncultured Clostridia bacterium
CGTCCCGAACCAGCTCCACCGAGCCGTCCGAAAGAAGAACGGGTGTATAGTCTTCGGTGCGGAACCTGAAGCCGGCGCTTCCTCCCGCGCCTTTTCTTGCTATTATGAGGCTTTCCTTGAGCTTGTTCCCCGAAAGCTCATACTTCACGGTCGTTCCGCCCGCTATGCCGTAGGTTATCTCCGAAGTCCGTATCTCGGCGGACTGCTTTAAGAGGTTGCTCTTGAGCACGGCATCGGTCCCCGACGCCTCGGTCATCTCCTCACGCAGTTCATTCTCAACATCTATATATCCCGAGATCTCGGAAGCATTCGCGGCAAGGGATATCTTTTCCGCCGAAGCGACATCCTTGACTCTGTCGACGGAATTCGACACCTCGCCCGAGCGCACCGAAACGGCATTATCCATACCGAAGCTTAAAGTCGCCGAGCCTTTTTTGAGCACTATCTCATTGCCCGATGCGACCGATGTCGGCATCTCTGCGGTAAAACTGTTGGAACGGGTACGGTAGACGGTCTTTCCCGACACTGTGACCCGCTCAAGGGTATTATCTATTTCACGATAGACCGAGCCGTCGAAGTAATGGACGGGAAGGTCGTAGGTCGCGGCGGTATAGCTGCCGTCGCTCATGCGAAAGTGCTTTTCATACACTCCCCTGCGGCTCTCTTCCTCGCCCACAACGATTGCGGGAGGCTCAGCCTCGACCGCGGCGCGGCGCTCATCGAGCAGATCTATGTCGAATACGGAGGAGGTACCCATGTCCGACGAAATTTCGGAGGCGGAGGCATAGGCAGATCCGTCCGCACGGCCGACATCACCGTTCGCACTTACACCGAGCGGAATCACCTGCAAAACAAGCAGAAAAGAAAATATGAATGATAACGCCCTTATAATTCGCCTATTTGATTTCAGATACATTTAAATACCTTCTAAAATTTGGTAAATATATTGTAAACTATTTTGTGATTATTTTCAACATTTTTTATCTGCAAAATTTGGTGGAGCAAACACAACACCGGTATTGACATCTCCGTGTTGTATGGTCTAAGCTGTTTATATCTTTTTCTTTCACGATAAAGACCTCCTTGATATTTTTAGTTGTGTGGTCGGTAAACCACTTCTAATATACCGAGGAGCCTTTTTGTTGTCTACTCCACTTCTCGCTATAAACTATTTCATTTTCCCCCTACATAGCATGGGGTTACTTTGTCTTGGACAAGAAAAAGCGCTATCTGACTTGGCTTCAAATCAGATAACGCTTTTTGTTATCGCAATAATTCAAATAATGTTGCCATTTTGTTGCCACAGCGGGCACTCATGGCGAAAAACCTTGGTATTATGGGACTTTTTCTGGGATGCAATCATTCCCACTCTATTGTTGCCGGGGGTTTGGAGGTGATGTCGTAAGCGACGCGGTTGACGCCGTTGACCTCGTTTACTATTCGGCGCGATGCGGTGTCGAGGAGTTCATAAGGAAGGCGAGACCAATCGGCGGTCATAAAGTCGCTTGTATCGACCGCCCTCAGCGCGACCGTGTAGTCATAGGTTCTGCCGTCGCCCATAACACCTACGCTGCGGCAATTGGTGAGAACGGCAAAATACTGACCTATACTTCTGTCAAGACCTGCATTTGCCACCTCTTCGCGGAATATTGCATCAGCCTCACGAAGGATATCAAGTTTTTCCCGTGTCAGCTCTCCTATAACGCGGACGCCGAGACCCGGTCCCGGGAACGGTTGTCTGTACACGAGCGTTTCGGGGATACCGAGTTCAAGCCCGACCTTTCTGACTTCGTCCTTAAACAGGTCTCTGAGCGGCTCCACGATCTCTTCGAAATCCACATGATCGGGCAATCCGCCGACATTATGGTGGCTCTTGATCAGTGCGGCGTCGCCCACTCCGCTTTCTATGCAGTCGGGGTATATCGTGCCCTGGACAAGGTAGTCCACCTTACCAATCTTCTTTGCTTCCGCTTCAAAAACTCGGATAAATTCCTCGCCGATGATCTTTCTCTTTTGCTCGGGTTCGGTCACCCCCGCAAGACGCGAAAGGAAGCGATCGCTTGCATCCACCGCCACGAGGTTGATATCAAATTTTTCGCTGAATATCTCCTTGACCTGCTTTGCCTCGTCCTTTCGCAGCAGGCCGTGGTCAACGAATATACAAGTGAGGTTCTTTCCTACCGCCTTATGCAGGAGGACGGCGGCAACAGAAGAATCCACGCCGCCCGAAAGGGCGCAGAGCACCTTTTTATCGCCAATCTTTTCTTTCAGCGATCTGACCGAATTGACGGCGAAGTCGGACATATTCCAGTCGCCCTTGCAGCCGCATATGTCAAGAACAAAATTCGAAAGCATTTTGCTGCCCTCGGGGGTATGAAGTACTTCGGGGTGAAACTGCACCGCGTAGTATCTTTTAGACTCGCATTCCATGGCGGCGACGGGACAACCCGAGGTCTTTGCGGTTATTCTGAATCCGTAAGGGATACGGCTTATGTAATCTGTATGGCTCATCCAGCAGGTCGTTCTCGACGGAATTCCTTTGAAAAGACGGCTGGTGGTATCGACCGTCAGGTCCACCTTTCCGAATTCACTGTTGCCTGCTTCCACGCTGC
>CAUCSW010000193.1 GCA_958445555.1 uncultured Clostridia bacterium
CACCCTTGCTTTTTCGACATTGAGCATTTTTCCCCAGAGAGGGAGTATTGCCTGATAGGTACTGTTTCTTCCTTCGACCGCACTGCCGCCCGCACTGTCTCCCTCGACGATAAAGATCTCTGTTTTTGTGGGATCGTCGGAAATACAGTCGGTAAGCTTTTCGGGCATACGGGTCTTTCCCCCGATACCCGACTTGTTTCTTGATGCGTCGCGCGCCTTTTGTTCCGCTTCGCGGGCGTTGGAGGAAGCTATCGACTTATCGACGATTATCTTTGCCTCCGCCGGATGATCCTCAAGGTATTCATACAGTTTTTCATTGACTATATTGCGGACAAGCGTTCCTATCGCGGTATTGCCGAGCTTTGCCTTTGTCTGACTTTCAAACTGCGCATCGGTAAGCTTGACCGACACAACGGCGATAAGACCCTCACAGATATCGTCGCCTTTAAGGTTTGAATCGTTCTCTTTTAAGAATTTGAAGTTTCTCGCGTATTTGTTTACCGCATTTGTAAGGCTCTGTTTGAATGCCGATTCGTGCGTTCCTCCGTCTACCGTGTGAATGGTATTGGCAAACGACATTATCTTGGTGTCATACCCCGTCGACCAGATAAACGCCATTTCGGCGGTAGAATCATCAGATTCACCCTTCAGATAGATAACATTATCCGAAAGGCGGTCTTTCTTTGAAAGCTCAAGAATATACTCGACATACGACTTTATTCCGCCTTCGAACCGAAGATCGTCTTCTCTGTGCTCTATCTCGGCATCGCTGCGCTCATCTTTAAGTACGATACGGATACCGGCATTGAGGAATGCCTGCTCGCGAAGCCTTTTAAGCAGAGTGTCATAATCGTATCTTGTCGTATCGGTAAAAATAGTCGGATCGGGCTTGAATGTAACGGTGGTTCCCGTTTCATCGGTATCGCCGATCACGGTAAGGTCGGTCTTTATATTTCCGTGCTCATAGACCTGCTTATAAATATGCTTGCCGTCCTTAACAAGGACTTCAAGCCAATCGGAAAGGGCATTGACGACCGACGCGCCGACGCCGTGCAGACCGCCCGAGACCTTGTATCCGCTGCCGCCGAACTTACCGCCCGCATGAAGTATTGTAAATACAACGCTTACGGTAGGTATTCCTTTCTGAGGATGAATTCCGACCGGGATACCTCTTCCGTTATCGGTGACCCTTACTATACCGTCGTCAAGAAGCTCTACGAGTATCTTATCGCAGTATCCGGCAAGGGCTTCGTCTATTGAGTTATCCACTATCTCATATACAAGATGATGGAGACCTCTTTCTCCCGTTGATCCGATATACATTCCGGGACGCTTTCTTACCGCTTCGAGTCCCTCAAGAACCTGTATTGAATTTTCGTCATAGTTCTCGGTAACCGGAGTGTTCAAATTTTCGTTATCCATTTACCCTTCTCCTTATATTATTGCAGCCTCAAAACGCTTCAAGAGCGTAACCGAGGAAATTTGTGAGATATATACCTTTGTTTTACCTTTATCGTTACAGACGATGAAGGACTTCGGCAGCTCGTATGTAACATTTACGACCTTTCCGTCCTTCTCCGCCCGTGTCAAAAAGTCCCTTGTCTTTTTTGAGACGGTCGCATTATCAAGATCGAATATTCCTATGACTGTGTCGGTCTTGACCACCGTGTCCTGTCCGAGATGAAGATACATTATTTAACCCCTTTCGGGTATTTTCCGCGGCGCTTTTCGACGGTGAATATATTACCGATATACAGTACTGCGGCGGATACATTGATGATGTGTTATTGTAAATATACCGTCGGTTACCGACGGGTGACCGGTATCATTGAAGCAGACCGGCGGGAAAATAAGCGGAGGCGGAGCCGCGCCGCGCGCTTGGCGCGCGGCAACGGTCGTTTTCACCCTCACACCGACATATCCGCAGAAATTAACTTAAAGAAAAAAACTTCGACGATATTCTCGGTTTTACGACCGTTGGGCGACCTAAAGTCGCCGCGGCTCCGCCTACGCTTATTTTTCCTTTAGATATCTCTTAGATGCCGCCGCAGCCGGGCATTTTTAGATTGTTTGCTGTTTTATTTACTGTTTTGTTTGCCGTTTTATTTGCCGCCGTTTAGGCTCTTTCACCGTTCTTCATATTTTCGTCTTTTTCGTCTTTTTTTCTTTTCCCGCGCTTTTCTTTTTGGCCGTAGTTACCTTTTTGTTAGTAGGCTCTTTTTTGTTCGCGGTTGTTTTTTTATTTGTGTTTGTCTTGCATGCGGTTTTCTTTTTGGTCTCTTCTTCAGAAGACGGTCTTTCCGTTTCAGATATTTTTTCGGTTATCACGCCGTCTTTTATCTCTATTACCTTACCCGCTTTAAGACCCTTTGTGTTTTCGGGATCGCAGCAGGTTATAAGCACCTGCCGCCCTTTTATGTGATTGAGTATGTATTTCTGCCTTGTCGGATCAAGCTCACTCATAACATCGTCAAGTAATATTATCGGAGATGTGCCTGTTATCGCTTCCGTGAGCTTTGCCTCGGCAAGACGAAGAGTTATCGCCGCCGAGCGCTTCTGACCCTGTGAGGCAAATTTTCGCGCCGAAATGCCGTTTATAAGTATCTCA
>CAUCSW010000194.1 GCA_958445555.1 uncultured Clostridia bacterium
CGGATGCATAAGGTTGTCGTATTTCTCATTGTTGCATATCAGATAATAATGATCGTCCGCCCAGGTGAGAGCGTAGGGACTTACCCGAAAGTTCTTTACCGATTTCTTGACGGCGTCGTCTTCAAAAACTCGGCGCACATATTCGATCACGATCTTTCTGCCTTCAAAAAGCGAACGCTGCAGCTCGTCGATTATCAGATAGGTCTGCTCGTTGCTGCTTTTAATGCGGCGGTCTATAAATATCCTTCGGTTGTTTATCTTTGCGGCGGGGACGCTTATAAGCTTCTGAAGCTTTTCTATAAGCTGAGCGGTCTTTTTCGCGGATATGAAGTCCGCAGCCGACACCGCATCGGTCAGCAACCCGATCTCGGGCACTTCAAAGTCCCTGTAAGCGAGAAAAAAGCCTTTCGGCTCAGATCTTGAACAAACGATATCGTACCCGTAGTCTGTAAGGACACCTATGTCGCGGTAGATCGACTTCCTTTCGCAGACGATTCCCCTCACGGCGAGAGCGTTTACTATCTCGTCGGCGGTCATCGGATGCGCTTCATCGGTGTATTCCTTTAACAGATCGATAATGTATAAAAGCTTGAGCTTTTGATTCGGATTACCTGCCGTTTTTCACGCCTCCTTTTTTAGGAATGTCGGACGGCATTCGGATGTCGAGTGCCCTGCGCCGAGTGTTGTATGCCGTATATCGTAAACTTGTGTTGTATGCGGCACGCCATGGCGAGCCGCCCGCCGCAGATCAAAGCCCCTCAACGGCATCAAGAAATTCCTGATACGAATACAAAGCGTTTATTGCTTCAAGCAGTGCACTCTGTGAGAGCGAAGAGGGCAGACCGAGCTTTTTCTTTAACAGGTCGCGCTTTAATGCGGAGTCCGTATGCCCCGAAAGTCCTGCGTTGTACATATCCAGACGGGTGACCGCCCTTGTACCGCGCTCCGACGCGCTTCCCCTAGGCAGATCACCTGCTCTCAAACCGTCCGCCGCGTTATTTGCTGCCGAGTCATCTGTTGCCGCAGTGCCTGCATCGATCGTTATTCCGACTTTTCGGAATGCCTCAAGTATCACATTATCGGGAGTGCCCTCAACCCCGACAAGTCCCTCCTTTGACGGAGCGCTTTTTCGGGGCTCTTTTCCGAAGATCGGCGGCAGGTACACATTGATGATATCGGCGGTCGGCAGGATCGCCTTTATCCGATTCCTTATCACAGTGCCGGCGGCATCACTGTCTGTCAGCACCGCTATGCCTTTGCGTTCGGCAAGCCGTTTTATGTATTCCGCCTTTTCGGTGTTTTTGAATATACCGAATCCCTCGGTCGTTATTATTTCGGTGTCAAATATATTGGAAAGCCTTATTTTATCATACTTTCCCTCAACGATTATCGGAATATCAAGCTTTATGCGGCGCTTCATCTTGCTCCCTCAATGATGAGCGCAAGTGTTGTCACGAGCATTTCGAGTTCGATCTTCTCGTCGCAGCCCGTCTGTTTTATGTTGCGATCGCAAACGCCGAGCGCCTCAAGACAGTCGCCGAGCGCCGCCTCCGACAGGCGGGAAGAGTCTCTCGCGGCATTGCGAAGTCTGAATTTTAGATTCTCTCCGTATCCGAAATCCGCACAATGGTTTTCCGGTATCTCTCCTGCCGCACGCAGGATCTTTGCACGGTACATATCAATAAATGAAGAAGACAAAACCGAGAGTATGAAAACGGCGGGTGTCTTTTTGTAAAGCAGCTCGCCGAGCAGGGCGTAGACCCCCTTCATGTCGAGCATAATCAGCTTGCGGGACAGATCGTAGATCGAGACTTCGGTGTTCCGCGTGCAGATCTTATCGATCGTTTCCCGAGTGATATTCTGACCGTAGGCGTATGAGCAGAGCTTTTCGAGCTCGTTGAGCAGGGTCGAAAGGTCGTCGCCGCATATTTCGACCATATATGCCGCCACCGGGGGCATAAGCGTGCATCCCCTGCGGGAAGCACCATCGCTCAGCATTTTGCCGAGTTCCGCACCCCTGCGCCGCAAAAACGAAACAGACTCTCCGCCCGCCGACTGTACCGCTTTTACAAGCTTGCGGAATCTTTCGGGCGGACGCTTGAGGTCTATTTCGACCGTTTCAAACATAAAGACAAGCAAATTCCCCTCGGGGAGGTCGGATATCAGACCCAAAAGTGCCTTGAAGTCGCTTTCCGACATTGAAGAAACGGGGCAGTCGCGCCACACGACCACGCGTTTTTCAGCCATAAAAGGGACAGACAGTGCGGAGGAGACGACCTCGGAGATCGCCTGCTCGCCGTCATACTTATTCAGATTAAACGGGTCGTCCGTCACTCCCGCAGCTCCGAAAACAAGGTTGAGAGCCGCTCTTGCGGTGTAACTTTCTTCGCCGTAAAAAACATAAGCGGGACGAAGCTTTTTTGATTTCAGCTCTGCACGGAGCTCCGATTCGGTCACCGTTTTTTCCTCCTTTTTTGAGTGGGTGGTGAAAATGAAGATTTTGCGGGCTCTTACCAAGGCAAGGGCAGATAGCGTGAGGCGATGTGAACTGCAGATACGCACATCGCGGCAATGCCGAATCCGACCGAAAGCTTTTTAAGTGTTACA
>CAUCSW010000195.1 GCA_958445555.1 uncultured Clostridia bacterium
TTAATTGTGTTTGCTTTTGCAGCGATATGATAAAGGTGCGCTTTTCCCCGTGTGACGGAATGTCGGTCATATGCCAGGGAAGGGTGTCGATCTATGAACGCGACGGCAGTTATCAGTTGTATGTACGAAGCATAAAGGCTGACGGTTTCGGAGACGCCGCACTTGCCCTTGAGCAACTCAAGGCGCGTCTCGGCGAAGAGGGACTGTTCGCTCCCGAGCGTAAGCGTCCGCTGCCGCGTTACCCGATGAAGATAGCGGTGATCACGGCTGCAAACGGTGCTGCGATAAGGGATATCGAAAATGTCATTTCAAGACGCTGGAGCATGTGTGAGATCCTGCTCTTTCCCGCGTCGGTTCAGGGTGCCGATGCTCCGTCGGAACTTACGGCGGCATTAAAAAGGGCGTACGGGACCGAGGGCATCGATGTCCTTATAATAGGCAGGGGCGGCGGTGCGGCGGAGGATCTTTCCGCATTTAATGATGAAAAGCTTGCCAGAACGCTGGCTTTGTCACCGTTCCCGACAATATCCGCGGTGGGACACGAGACAGATTATACCGTGATCGATTTCATTGCCGACAGGAGAGCACCGACACCGTCTGCTGCGGCGGAGCTCGCCGTGCCGGACGGGGAAGCGGTCAGAGCATATATAAAGTCCTGCGAAGAGCAGATAAGTAAACTCACGGCACAAAAGGTCGAATATCTCTCATTAAGACTTGACGCGATAACCCGCTCCGCGGTGCTCACCGATAAGGCGTACTTTATCGGCAGAGCGGAAAGCAGAATAAACGAATTGTCACTCCGCATGCGGGCAGCCGAGACCGAGCTGCTCGGCAGAAAGCAGCAGGCTCTCGCAAGAACGGCAGCCGTTCTTGATTCGCTGAGCCCACTCAAGACACTTTCGCGCGGCTATGCGGCGGTGATAAAGGACGGGCGGACGGTCCATACATCCGCTGAGATCGATAAAGGCGACGCCGTCTCGGTGCTTATGTGCGACGGTGTATTGAAGTGTACGGTCGACGAAAAACAGGTCGGTATGCCGCAGCGGTCCGAGATCCGTTCGGCGCGGGACCGACATAATGACGCCGAAATACATTCGAATTCGGCGGGAAAAGGTGAAATATGAAGAAAACGGATTTTGAATCCTCACTTTCAAGACTTGATGAAATAGTGAAGAAGCTGGAATCGGGAGACTGTACGCTCGACGAGTCCTTTGCCCTTTTTGAAGAGGGAACCGCTCTTGCGAAAAAATGCAGCGATATCCTTGAAAAAGCCAAGTCAAAGCTTACGGTAAAGGAAGGAGAGACACCCGAAGAATGACACCCGAATTCATACTTGCCGATAAAGCGGCGACCGAAGAGGCACTCGACAGATATCTGCCTGCCGTGAGCACGGACTGGGCAGTGGTCGTCGATGCAATGAGATATGCACTTATGAACGGCGGAAAGCGTATCCGCCCCTGTATCGTTATCGAATTTGCCAAGGCTTGCGGAGGTTCGGCAAAGGAGGCTCTTTCATTTGCCGCGGCAATAGAAATGATACATACATATTCGCTCATACACGACGATCTGCCGTGTATGGATAACGATGATATGCGCAGAGGCAAGCCATCCTGTCATAAAAAGTACGGCTATGCCAATGCACTCTTAGCGGGAGATGCTCTGATCTCCGCGGCTTTTCAGACGATAGTTTCCGATGAAGATATCCCCGCATCGCGCCGTACCGAGGCAGCCGCAGCGCTTGCAAGGCTTTCAGGAGCTTGCGGTATGGTCGGCGGTCAGATAATGGATCTTGAGAGCGAAGGAAAAGATGTGTCATACGATGAGCTCAAAGAGATAAACAGACTGAAAACAGGAGCACTGCTTGCGGCTTCTGCGGAGCTCGGATGTATTTCCGCAGGCGCCGATAAAGAAAAACGGAAGGCTGCGGTCGAATACACCGAGTACCTCGGAGAAGCTTTTCAGATAGTCGACGACATCCTTGATATCGAAGGCGACGAATCAAAACTCGGTAAGCACACAGGCAGCGACGCCCTGAATGACAAGCGTACATATGCGAGAACATACGGAACCGCAGAGGCGAGAAAAGAAGCGGCGAGACTTACGAAGCTTGCCTGCGACAGCCTTGCCGTGTTCGGCGCTAAGGCGGATAACCTCCGTAGGCTGGCAGAGTATCTTCTTAACAGGGATCATTGATAAAAGCGGACATCTCCGAATAAATAAACGACTGCCGGCGGACAAATAACCGACCGATGCCGTCCGACTCATTGAGAAGAAACGGGCTTGAATATGGAATATAAATATCTCGGAAAGATAAACTCCCCGAGCGATCTTAAAAAACTGAATATCGAACAACTCGGCGAGCTCTGCGGCGAGATAAGGGATTGTATACTCAAAACCGTTTCAAGGAACGGCGGCCACCTTGCCTCAAATCTCGGTGCCGTCGAGATGACCGTAGCGATACATTATGTGTTCAACTCGCCCGACGACGGCATAGTTTTCGATGTCGGGCATCAGTGCTATACACATAAGCTCCTTACAGGGCGGTACGAGGATTTTTCCACACTTCGGACCGAAAACGGAATATCGGGCTTTATGCGCCCGGGCGAA
>CAUCSW010000196.1 GCA_958445555.1 uncultured Clostridia bacterium
CGGAAAACTAAAAATGTACTCCGTTCGTGCAGGCGAGGAAGGCGCAAATTACAGGTTCGACAGCAAAGGAAGACCGACTGGCGACAATATCGAGAAATTCGATGTCGAGGTCAAGAGCATAGGTATCGGCGCACTTATTGACGAAATGCCGATCGGAGTGTTTGACGATTCGATCCCGATGATAATTATGCCCATATCAGCCAACAAAGAGCTTGATAAGGTGAGCTGCAATGTCTATGTGCTCACGAGCGATCATAAATCGACCGTTGAGGGGATCAAAAAGGCTCTTGCCGAAAACGGAATATCGGTATCCGACAACGATATAAAAGATTATGCCGCAGCGGCACAGGACACAAGGAATCTGGTCGTCCTCGTTAATGTATTCTCATACGGCTTTATCGTACTTATCTCTCTTATCTCCGCAGCCTGCGTCTTTAACACAATATCGACAAATATTGCCCTAAGAAGAAAAGACTTTGCAATGCTGCGCAGTGTCGGAATGACGAAAAAGGGAATGGACCGTATGATGAATTACGAGTGTATGCTATACGGCAGCCGCTCTCTGATGTTCGGACTCCCGATCTCACTGCTGCTTTCGGTAGCGATATATAAGATATCAAGCGGCTCGGCAATCGGCAATATAGAGCTGCCGTGGATGAGCATTCTGATCGCTATACTCAGCGTGTTTGCAGTTGTGTTTGCGACCATGCTTTATGCAATGAAAAAGGTGCGAAAAGAAAATCCGATCGACGCTCTGAAAAATGACAATATCTGAGTTAACAGGCGGAGGAGCATTGCTCCTCCGCTTGCCATATTTACTTGCTCTCCCGTCAGCTTTAAGGACAAACCGACCGCAGGCAGCGCCGCGACGCGCCGAAGGCGCGGCAAACGGGCATCAATGTCTCATATCGCTCAAAAAGTCTTGCTTTTCGGATGGGACCCGCATTTCCACTTTTAACCCGCTGCCCGTTTTGCGCCCTTCAAAAGAAGGGCGCGCGGCGCTGCCCTCGGTCGGTTTGTCCCTTAGGGCGGGTTCAAATGTGCGTAAGATCCGGCAGTTGTTTTGGTATGTTGCCCTCTCAATCCTTCACAGTATCGGTGGGGGATTATGATTTGACTCGTCATGATCCGATAATAAAAAAGCACCCTTTCTCAAAATTGAGAAAGGGTGCTTTTGACGATCGATCCGTAATATCGTTTTCGGTGAAAAACCGAATTTGAATTACTTAAGCTCTACAGAAGCGCCGGCTTCGGTAAGCTTTGCCTTCATAGCCTCGGCGTCGTCCTTAGAAACGGCTTCCTTCAGAGTCTTGGGAGCGCCGTCAACAAGAGCCTTAGCCTCAGCAAGTCCGAGACCGGTGATCTCACGAACAGCCTTGATGACCTTGATCTTCTCAGCGCCTGCAGCGGTGAGAACAACATCGAATTCGGTCTTCTCCTCAGCAGCGGCAGCAGGACCTGCAGCAGGACCTGCAACTGCAACGGCAGCAGCGGCGGAAACACCAAACTCCTCTTCAACAGCCTTTACGAGCTCGGAAAGCTCAAGAACAGAAAGAACTTTCAGCTCTTCAACGATAGCAGTAACCTTTTCAGATGCCATGATTATTTACCTCCAAATTATGTTGATGTGTTTGTTTCGGGAATATTATTCGGCAGAGCCGTCTTTGTCCACAATAGCCTGTACCGCGCGGGCAAATGCCGCGATAGGTGCGTTGAATGCATTGCAGACTGTGGCAAGCAGAACTTCTCTTGTGGGGAGCTTTGCGAGACTCTCGATGGTAGCAATGTCAACTACCTTGCCCTCCAAAAAGCCTGACTTCACCTTGAAATTGTCGTGACCTTCGGCATACTTGCAGAGAATGCGGGCCGCGGCAGTGTGATCCGTTTTGCTGATAGCGATCGCGGTCGTTCCGTTAAGAACATCGTCGATCTCCTTGAGCTCGGAGTCACCTATAGCGAGACGGAGCAGGGTGTTCTTTACTACTGCGTAGTAAACGCCGGCCTCACGAAGCTCCTTACGAAGCTTTGTGTCATCGGCAACGCTGATACCGCTGTAGTTAACAACGACACCGGCAACCGCACCGTCAAGGTGAGACTTTAAGGTCTCAACCTGCTGCTTTTTGAGTTCCAATACTTTTGCGCTTGGCAAATTCTTTCACCTCCGGAAATCAATAGAAAACGCCTGCCCAAAGACGAGGGCAGGCGTGACATACTTTTGCAATGCAAAATAATGACTGCCTTTCCTCGGTAGGCGACAAATCGTCTTATGTTCCTTTCGGAACACCTACTGTCTTTGGAAGGTAACAAGAACAGTATAATATACCGTTCGTCGTTTGTCAAGAGTTTTTTCGGGTCTGACTTCGGAATCGGATCTGTGTCCCGCTCTTATGCTCCGAACTTGTTCGGATTGAGTTTGATTCCGGGGCCCATAGTGGTAGCTATTGAGCAGGAACGAACATACTGACCTTTTGTTGCGGCAGGTTTTGCCTTAACAATGGCACCCATAAGGGCATTAAAGTTCTCGGTGAGCTTTTCGGCACCGAAAGAAACCTTGCCGATGGGGCAGTGGATGATGTTGGTCTTGTCGAGACGGTACTCGATCTT
>CAUCSW010000197.1 GCA_958445555.1 uncultured Clostridia bacterium
TATAAAGTGCCTGCGCGCGCCCCGGGCAGTCGTCGTAATGCTCGTGCATACAGGATCGGAGAGTCTTTACGCACATATCGTATATCTTGTTTTTGATGCCGTCAAGAGACGGTCTCCCTTTTTCACAAACCTTGTATACACAGGGGATCAACGCCGCTTCGACATCGACAAGAGGCTGCTCGGAGCGCAGCTCAAGATATCTGCATCCGAGTCGGCGAAGGAGGTTGACAAGCTTATTGTCACCCGCTGCGGCACGGAAAGAAACGCTGAAATTCCGATCTCCGATGTTCTGCCTGACGCAGCCGTCGGCAAGATGTTCGCCGTATGCCACCGTTATGTCCTGCTCACACGGTGAAAAAAATGACAGGCTCAAAACACCGACCTGCTCGCCGCCGAGGTCATAAATAACATCGGTGTCCGAAATTTTTCTGCATTCGGATCCGATGACGGCGGGCTGCGGCGTCAGCCGCTCCACAGGGCGTATGCGCAGAGGCAGGACCTGATTCACCACCGCCGATGGGGCAAAACCTTCGCAGTCCCCGGTCATCCAGCCGTCCTCGCGTGAGGCGTCGTAACTGAAGCTGAAGCCGAGTTGTTCGGTGATCAGCCGCCTCGTATGGCTCTTATATGCCCTGCTCAGTCGGGAAAGACTGTTTCGTCCGCTTTTACATAATACCCTATCCCCGCTGCAGACTTCGTATATCAAACCTGCATTCCCGGGGTAATACACCTGGGTAGTGTCCGTTCCGTAATACCAAACTATCACCGCAAGGCGGTTTTCACCGTCCCGACAGGCAGCGGTAATATCTATCTCGTCATATATCTTGTCATAGGGATAATCGGCATATTGACCGAAAGCTACCGGAGACCCGTTTATATATGCCGCATAGTTACTGTCGGCTGAGATCCTTAAAACCGTTTTGCCCGACTGACGGTCAAAGGTGTCGATAAACTCCCCGTATTCGTCCTCCTTAGGATCGGCATTGCACCAGATCCATAAGGCGTCCTTAAAAGCATTCGTCATCTGCCGTCACCCTCCGTATTATTTTTTGCGGCACGGACGGGTCGACGGAAGGCTATCTGCGACACGGTTATTCCCGCGAACATAAGCACGCACCCCACTATTGCACGAGGCGAAAGGGTGGTGTGGTTTATAAGCAGTCCGCTCAGCGCCCCGAACACCGATTCTGTCGACAGGAGCATGGAGGCGACGGCGGGATCGCTCCCTTTTTGACCGATGATCTGCAGGGTATAGGCAATTCCCGAGGACATCACACCCGCGTAAAGTATCGCCCATTTGCTTTCCGCAACGGTGTAAAGGTCTATGTGCTCGGTGAACAGTGCGATAACGAGGGCGATAAGCCCGCAGGTGAAGAATTGGATCATCGCAAATCTCACGGGCATCGCGTTGCCGATGTATCGGTCAATAGTGAGTATCTGAAATGCCCAGAAAAACGCGCCCGCGAAGACAAGGAGATCTCCCGACGATATCTTTTCTCCGGGCACGACTCCGATGAAATACAGTCCCAGTACCGCAAGAAGCGCGCCGACCCACACATTAATCCCGGTCTTTTTCTTGAAGAGGATCAAAGAAAAAATGGGGACGAGTACAATGTAAAAGCCCGTAATAAAGCTCGCTTTGCCGCCGTTTTTATCGATGTTTATCCCCATCTGCTGAAGCGTCGCCGCGGCGAACAGAAAAACGCCCGAAAGCATCGCGGGAAGCATGGTACCCTTTATAAACGGCTTTGCTTCGGCGGAGGGCTTGCGCCTTTCGAAGATCAGAATAACGGGGATCAAAGAGATGCCGCCTATCAGAAATCTTATGCCGTTAAAGGTAAAGGAGCCGAGTCCGTTCTCGCCCGCAGTGACCTGGGCGGAAAACGCCGCTCCCCATATAAGCGCCGCGCTCAGAAGAATGATCGCCGACTTTATACTCATTTTTTTACTCATTGTTTTGCACCGTCCGTTTGCAGTGTGGGTCTTAAGTCGAGAAAGCCGAGTCCCGCCGTCTGTCGGTGTTCGTTTTCGGCGGTTTTCGCCCTTTTTGCTTTGATGGGCACCGGTATTTAAGGGGGGCTCTCGGACGACTTTTCTCCGCTTGTCATAATATCCGAACCACAGTATACAACAACTGCGTAAAAAAGTAAATCCCGTTGAAAAATTTAAGACCTGCCTTGCAAAAAAAATGTGCGCCCCTCGGCGTAAACCGAGGGGCGCACAAGCAAAACCCGTATAAACACTAGGGGTTTTCGCCGGTTTGCCCTATTGAACACAAGGGTGTCGAAAATGAGTTTTTGGCGTTTTTATACATAGCAAAAGCGGAGTGGAAATCCACTCCGCTTTTATAGTTAATGTAATACTTTATCTGTTATGTCAATCAATGCTTCAAAGCCACCTTGAAGCTGTTCAATATTTTCAAAGATTTCAGATTCATACGATTTAAATAAAGTGTAGTCCGAAGCAATTTCTTGTACGGTATAGTAAACTGATGTTTGATTTGGATATCCAAAAAAGGTACAACGTACTGTGTATTTTTCATCGGCAAAAACCTTAATTACATTCCCGGGCAACAATGGT
>CAUCSW010000198.1 GCA_958445555.1 uncultured Clostridia bacterium
GGCCCTTGTGTACGCACCGTCGCTGTGAACGATAAACGAGAGCGCATCGACCGTTTCGCCTGCAAGAAGGACATCGAGTTTGACAAGCTTGGATTCTTCGTAGCCTTTGGCTTCATAATCGTAGCTTGCGTATCCTTTTGTTCTCGACTTTAATGCGTCGAAAAAGTCATATATGATTTCGGCGACGGGCATAATGTAATGAATATCGACACTGCTGCCGATATAGTGCAGATCCTTATAAACGCCGCGCCGCTCCTGAAAGAGCTGCATAATCGCCCCGACATATTCGTTCGGACTGTAGATGTGCACATCCGATATCGGCTCCATGGCGGAAACTATGCTTCCCGGGTCGGGATAATGGGTCGGGTTGTCGACATCTACCTCACTGCCGTCGTTAAGGCGGAATTTATATACAACGCTCGGCGCCGTCATAACGAGATCAAGATTGTATTCTCTTTCAAGACGCTCATGGATTATTTCCATATGCAGAAGTCCCAAAAATCCGCAGCGAAATCCGAAACCGAGAGCTCCCGAGCTTTCGGGCTCAAAAAGGAGGGAGGCGTCGTTGAGTTGGAGCTTTTCAAGTGCCTCGCGCAGGTCGGTGTATTGCGCTCCGTCGGCGGGATAGATACCGCAGAAGACAACGGGATTCACCTTTCTGTAGCCTTCAAGCGGCTCTTTTGCCGGCGCGGATGCAAGTGTTATCGTGTCGCCCACGCGCGCCTCGGAAACGGTCTTGATAGCTGCGGAAATATAGCCGACTTCGCCTGCTTCAAGAGTGTCACAAGGCACCTGAGCGGTGCCGATTTTGCGCCCGAGCTCAACAATGTCAAATTCGGCTCCGGTCGCCATGAGCTTTATACGGTCGCCCTTTTTTATCTTTCCGCTTACGACTCTGAAATAGACAATGACACCTTTATATGCGTCATAATAACTGTCGAAGATGAGGGCGGTGAGCGGTGCACTGCGGTCGCCCTTCGGCGCGGGGAATTCCGTGACTATCTTTTCGAGTACCTCGTCTATGTTTATGTCGCTCTTTGCCGATATCAAAGGGGCGTGATCTGCGGGAATGCCTATCACATCTTCTATCTCGGCACGCACGCGCTCGGGGTCGGCGGAGGGCAGGTCGATCTTGTTTATGACGGGCAGTATCTCAAGCCCGTGGTCGGCTGCGAGGTATGTGTTTGTCAGTGTCTGGGCTTCGATTCCCTGTGATGCGTCGACAACAAGGACCGCACCTTCGCATGCCGCAAGCGATCGGGACACTTCGTAGTTAAAATCGATGTGTCCGGGGGTGTCTATAAGATTCAATTCGTATTCATTACCGTCGGCGGCGGTATAATATAATGTAACCGGGTGCGCTTTTATTGTTATCCCGCGTTCGCGCTCAAGATCCATACTGTCAAGTATCTGATCCTCCATATCGCGCTTGGCGACCGAATTTGTGTGCTCAAGCATACGGTCGGCAAGTGTTGATTTGCCGTGATCGATATGAGCGATTATGCAAAAATTGCGAATTCTTTCCAAAGGTAACGACACTTTGTTTTCTCCCGTTCGGTTAGTTTGCGGTGATGTTCGGCGTTTTTGATTCCGCCGCGCCATGCGGCGGACAGTCGTCTGCAATACCCGAAAACCGCTTTAAAAACCATTTTAACATAATCCCGCGGATTTTACAACAGACGGAATGGCTAAAATATTATCCGTCGCGAAAAAAGGAGGGTGTATATGAAAGGGAAGCGAAAGTTTATTGATCGGGCGCTCACCGAGCCTCCGTTCCGCGCCGCGATCTTCGCATATGCAAGTCTTACTCTCAATGCCTGCTATGCGGTATACAACGGCGTGCTCGGTATCATCTACGGTTCGTTATGGTACTTCACGCTTCTCTTTTATTATGCACTGCTTTCATCCGCACGGTTCCGTGTCGCGCGGATTGCGATCGCGCATGACAGTTACCGAAAAGATGCGGGTATTGAGTCGGCAAGGCATTTTACGGGTGTAATGCTCATAGCCATGAGTATCGTCCTTCTGATATCGGTCTCCCTCTCGGCTCTCGGCAGAGCAGGGGACAAAAACGCCCGCGCGGTAACACTGTCAATCGCCGTTTATACATTGTATAAGCTCGGTCTTGCTTTGTACAATGGGAGAAAGGCAAGAAAAAGGGGATCGGAATTACTTGTGACACTGCGCGGCATTTCGGAGGCCGACGCGGTCGTTTCGCTTTTCACATTACTGCGCTCGGTGACATCATCCGCACTCGCATCCGATAAGGCGTCCGCAAAGCTTGCGGATCTGCTGCTCGGCATAGCCGTCTCGGCTGCGGTGATGCTTTTGGGAACAAGACTTGCTTCGACCGATATAAAGGACAGAAGATAAGTCTTTCGATCCGCCAAACGAAAGACGGTAAATTTCATTCCGATCGCCAATATGTGCTTGACCGAAAGACATTTGTGTAATAAAATGGATAGGTAGTAATATTTTACATCGGCGGGGACGGCGGCTTTAGCTGAACTGTCCGGCGGGGGAAAGAGGAAAAACATGGCGATAGTTTCACCTTCGGTGCTCGGGATCGACTACCT
>CAUCSW010000199.1 GCA_958445555.1 uncultured Clostridia bacterium
GAGATCCTTAAAGCTTGCACCAAGGATACCAACGGAGACGGTGAAAACGATGTTTGGGGCCTTATGAGCCATGCTCCGGTCTACTTCACCTGGTCGCTCATCGCTTCTAACAACGGCAGAGTGCTTGATGTCCATGAGGACGGCACCGTTACCGAGACCCTCAACGACGAAAAGGTCATAAACGCACTCCAATTCTACTATGACATCATAAATACCGATAAGGTGTTTGATAAGCAGGCAACCTCTGAATCGGCACCCCTCGCAAACGACTTCCTTGCCGGAAAGTACGCATTTGTTTCCTGCGAGACCTGGCTTATCGACCAGCATATCAAGAAACTCAATACCGGTAATGTTCCTTACGGTCTTGTTCCCGTCCCTATGGGACCCGATGCGACCGACTATGCATCCAACGCCGATAATATGAGAATGTGGTCCATAACTACCACAAATAAGGATCTTGACAAGACAGTCCCGATATTCAACGCTCTTGCCCGCTATACCTACAACTACGGCGAGGATCATTGGTGGGATGACGGTGTTGAGTATGACTACTTCAACGACGGAGACAAAGACTCTGTTGAGATGTATAACCTCACACTTGAAAAGTCTGTTATAGATTACGGTCATATGGTTCCTGATCTTGCGTCCGAGATCGAGCAACAGATCCGTGTAAATGTTATCCTTAAGAGAAGAGGCACCATCGCCAGCGCGATTAACTCGCTCCACGGAACCTTTAACGAAGCAATTTCCGCTCGGTTCAATGTCAGAGAGGGCTAAGGCCTTATCCTGACTTATTATAAGAATAACGGAGGAAATCTTTATGAAAAAAGGCACCAACCTTTACATTGCCTTTGTGGCGCTTTGTGTGGTTGCTTTAGCCGTATGCTTTGCCGGTTGTAAAGGAAAGGGCGGCAGCAATGTCTCGTCCGGCTCAACCGATACCTCTGCCGATGGTGTATACTCAGGCGGCGATATGATCGAAAGCAGATACGATAACGGCGATTACGACCGTAACAATGTAAGCAACGCCAACAGTAAGTTTATTTTACCGGAAGACAGAGTAAGCTCTGATACAGACAGAAAGCAGCATAAGCCTTCCATATCTTCCGGATCAAGCTCAAAGGCTAACAGTTCCAAAGCTAACAGCTCTAAGGCAGACAGCTCCAAAACGAGCTCGTCTGTAAGCTCTAAGACCGATAGTTCAAAGACCTCCTCTACCAAGTCGATAATCACAAGCAGAGACGACGACGGTTATACTTCAAGGTGGTACTGATAATATGAGTATAAACGTTTGCATATCCGACTACGGTGCAAAGCCGGACGGAAGCTTGCAAACGGGTAATATTCAAAGAGCAATAGACGACTGCTTCGCCCGAGGCGGCGGAACGGTGACTGTGCCCTCCGGTGAGTTCCTTACCGGAGGGCTGCGTTTGCGCAGCAATATTACCCTGAAGCTTCTGAAAGGCGCCGTCCTTAAAGGCACAAGAGATATCAAGGAGTATTTCGGATACCGAGATGACAAAATCGAACCCCTTGATGAAAATACCATTACCGATGTTCTGTGGACGCCTGCAAATACGCCAAACAGAAATATATCCTTTCTCACAACGGCGGGCAGCAGGTGGAACAATGCATTGATCAGAATCATCAACGCCGAAAATGTCGCCGTTATCGGTGAAGAGGGTTCGTTGATAGACGGCTGCGACCCTTATGATGAGAACAATGAGGAGTATTATCGCGGCCCTCACGGGGTAAACGCTCACTGCGTGAAGGGACTTACCCTTAAGGGCTATACAATACAGAACACGGGAAACTGGGCACATTCCGTCTATTATTCAAGCGATATAGTTGTAAACGGCGTCACCGTTATCGCAGGGCATGACGGAGTCCATTTCAGCTCATGCGATAACATAACGGTTACCGACTGCAGTTTTTCAACGGGCGACGATTGCGTGGCGGGATTCGATAACAACGATGTCGTTGTGAGAAACTGCACCATGAACAGTGCCTGCAGCGCCCTCCGCTTCGGCGGCAATAATGTGCTTGTTGAAAATTGCCATATGTACGGCCCCGCAAAGCATATTTTCCGCGGCGGACTTACGACCGAGGAAAAAAGAAGCGGCGCAAAGCCTGACTATAAAGGTGACAGAAAGATGCTCAGCGTGTTTACCTATTATTCCGATTTTTCCCTTAAGGTTCGTAAAACACCGGGAAATATCGTTATAAAAAACTGCAAGGTCGAAAATTCTCTAAGATTCCTCCACTATAATTTCTCGGGAAATGAACCGTGGCAGAAAAACCGACCGCTGACCTCAATACGCTTCGAAGACATAACCGCGAGCGGCATTTCAATGCCGATACACGCTTACGGTTCTGAGGATGAACCGCTGAAACTTGTACTTTCGAATGTCGAGTATACAATGAACGGCGGCAATACCTGCAATGAGTTTATTAAAGCGGCGAACATTTCTGAACTCACCCTTGAAAATGTGACCGTTGACGGCTTTGAAGGCGATACGAACATCGCAAATTGGGGAAATGAAGATAATGTGACATTAAAGAACTTCAAACTTTC
>CAUCSW010000200.1 GCA_958445555.1 uncultured Clostridia bacterium
AGCGGAGGAGGTGCCCTCCATATATACCGTGCCGCAGAGGTTTATTACGGAAACCGAACATCTGCCGAGATCGAGATATGCCGTGCCGCGTCCCGAATCGTAATTACACAGGTTATACGGGCGGGTGATATCGGTGCGCTCTTCAAGCAGGTCGGAGGCGTTTTTCCTTCTGACTGTATGGTTGCCGCCGGTTATGATATCAACGCCTGAGGCGAAAAGTTGTTCAGCCGAAATGGGTGTTATTCCGTTTCCGTCCGCCGAGTTTTCGCCGTTTGCTATTATTGCATCAAGCGAGAATGAGGAGCGCAGTCGGGGGAGCGTCTTTTGCAGATACTCACACGATCTGCTGCCGACAACATCACCCAGGCACAAAATTCTTACATCCATTTACTCACCCCGGTCGATCATCCGTAGATCAAGCGCACATATACGGGTATAGTATATCAAAGTCATGGTGAGTTTTCAAGATATAAAAAACAGATGATCGGCAATTCCGCACAAAGCAGGCGGGTGAGAGGGGAAAAACTGCCGTCTTCGGCTTTGTAAGGAGTTCGCGGAGCCGCGCGGTATGCTCCTTTTGTCTTGACAAATCGCATATGCAATGATAAACTGTTACTAATTGTGACAAGCAGTGTTCATCATCGCTGCTAATGTCTTACAGCGCAGGGAATGAGCCGTTAGGCTCGGCGGATGAGAGCGTGAAATGCGGTTTTTGTTCGATTTGCTCGCCGCGGGAGGCGTCATTGCTTGTATACATTCTTTTTTTGTGTTAATATATTGATGAGCCGAATACTGTTATAGTATTGTAGTGCTGTTGCATCGCTGCACCGATTTATCGTGCGCCGTGCATTGTTACAGACCGTTCAGAAAGGCGGGAGACAGAATGGCAGACAACAGGTCCATCGGCGTTTTCGATTCGGGGCTCGGCGGTCTGAGCGTCGTAAGAGAGCTTGAATCGGTACTGCCCGATGAGAATATTGTATACTTTGGGGACACGGGCCGTGTCCCTTACGGAACAAAAAGCAAAGAGACCATTATCAAATATGCGCGCGAGGATGAGGCTTTTCTTCTCTCCCGTGATGTAAAAATGATCATTGCCGCCTGCGGCACCGTAAGCTCTGTTGCATCGAGCACGGCGCTTGAGTTGCCCGTGCCTTTTGTTGAGGTCGTAACGCCTACATGCATTGAGGTTGCTGCGGCAACAAGATCGGGCAGGATCGGAATAATAGGCACTCCCGCAACCGTGGCAAGCAAGTCATATGAAAACCTTTTACTGAAACTGGATCGGGCGTGATGATGTTGTCGTGGTAGAGGCGGCAAAGAGGTATCTTGAACCGTTAATAGCCGCCGATGTCGATGTGCTGATACTCGGGTGCACGCATTTTCCAGTGCTGAGCGGAGTTATCGGAGATATAATGGGCGGCAATGTGACCCTGATAAATTCGGGAAAGTGTGCTGCCGACGCTGCTGCCCGCTATCTTAAAGAGCACGATATGCTCACCGGCAGGTGCGGCTCCCGCACTCAAAGTTATTTTGTAAGCGACCGCAGCGAAAGCTTTTCAAAGACAGCATCCATTCTTCTCGGTAGGGATATAAGTGATGATGTCTCGTTTGCGGACGCAAGTGAATACGGAGTGAAGTAATGTTATCCGAAAAGATGATCAAGATAAAAACAAAGACCGTTGACGGCGAAGGAAACACCGATGTCATTGAGATGACAACGGTAGGCAAGTACGGCGTCAGAAACGGCAAAGCATATATTTCCTATGATGACAGTTCGTCGCTCGGTGTCGACGATGTAAAAACGACACTGAGTGCGGATGACAGGTCTGTCGTTCTTCGCAGAAGCGGCGGGCTTCAGACCCGTCTCGACATAGAGCGGGGCGAACGGCACCAGTGCCACTATTCCACCGCGATAGGAGATATGTCGGTGGGAATATTCGGAGAACTGTTAGAAAACCGTCTCGGTGCGGGCGGCGGCAGTCTTAAAATGAGCTACACCGTAGATGTAAATTCGGAATTGCTTACGAAAAATGTTGTTGAAATCACTGTGAAAGAGGTTTAAGCTTTTATGTCTATACTCGCGGAAAAAACAAGGAACGATCTTAAAAAAGCGATTGTCGATGCGGCGCGCAGGGCGGTTGCCGCCGGCACTCTTCCGGAAGCCGAGCTGCCGGACTTTGTGATAGAGACGCCTGCCGACAGAAGTCACGGTGATCTTGCCGCAAATGCCGCTCTTGTCTGGGCAAGAGCCTTAAAAAAAGCTCCCGCGTTTATAGCAGCCGCCGTGAAGGACAATCTTGACCTGTCCGATACTTTTATTGACAGCGCCGAGATCGCAGGTCCCGGATTCCTCAATTTCCGTCTCGGAGCGGGGTATTACACCGAGGTCCTTAAAGAAATACTTTCCAAGGGCGCCGAATACGGCAGCCTTGATATAGGAAAAGGTCAAAAGGTGATGGTCGAATTTGTTTCCGCCAACCCCACCGGTCCCATGCACATAGGTAATGCTCGCGGAGGAGCTCTCGGTGATTCGCTTGCCGCGGTTCTCGATAAGATCGGATATGATGTC
>CAUCSW010000201.1 GCA_958445555.1 uncultured Clostridia bacterium
TCGCCACCTTGATCCTCGTTTCTTCGAAGATTCGGTATTCAAGCTGCGCGCTTCTTTCCTTTGCACCGAGCACGCGGGCTTCAAGATCTTTAAGCTCATCGGTTATGTATCTCTCGCAATTGGTAAGCGTCTGCTTCCTTATATAGTCCTCGGGCACCTTATCGAGGAAAGATTTCGTAACTTCGATATAATATCCGAAAAGTTTGTTGTACTTGACCTTCAGGGTCTTTATTCCGGTTCTTTCTCTCTCTTTTTCCTCAACCGTAGCTATAATGCTCTTTCCGTCCTTCATATCGGACCTTAAGCGATCAAGCTCTTCACTGTAGCCCTCCCTGATTATTCCGCCCTCTCGGACCGACACGGGCGGAGCCTCGCAGATGACCGTATCAATGAGTTTGCATACATCCCTCAATTCATCAAGAGAGTATGCGCAGCCCTTGAGCTGAGCCGCGGAGGTCTTTCCCAGAAGACTCTTAACGCCCGGGACCCTGTCAAGCGCGGTGAAAAGCTCGCGCAGTTCGCGTCCTCCGGCGGTTCCGTAGACTATTCTGGTCATCAGCCTTTCAATGTCCCTGATACCTGCAAGCGACTCCCTCACCTGCGATCTGAGAGTAGGGGTGCCGTAAAGCTCGTCCACCGCATTAAGACGCGATGTAATACCCGCAACACTCATAAGGGGCTGCTCTATCCAGCGGCGCAAAAGACGCTTTCCCATCGCCGTCCTCGTACGGTCAAGGACCCATAATAAGGATCCCTTTTTATCATTCGTTCGCATTGAGGAGAAAAGCTCAAGATTGCGCATAGCCGCTATGTCTATACCCATATACTGGTTTTCCGAATACACATTTATCGACGAAATATGCTCAAGACCGGTCTTCTGGGTCTCATAAAGGTACCCGAGCAGACCGCCCGCCGTCAGCTTTTCGGCGCTGGCGGGCAGAAGTCCCAACCCTGCCGTCGCCCCTTCTCCGAAATGGCGGTTGAAAAGCTCGTCAATGTTTGATTCCTTAAACATATCATCGGAAAGGACTGTAAGGCAGCAAGCGAGCCGCACCTTTATCTTTTCCTCCTCGACGACCGTCAGCATCCCTTCGTGGACAATGACCTCTGTGGGAGAAAAACGCGAAAGCTCACTCAGAACCGCCGAGAAATTGTCGGTGCCCTTAAATGCGGTGACATCGAATTCGCCCGTTGAAGAATCGACAA
Organism: uncultured Clostridia bacterium; assembly: GCA_958445555.1. GTDB lineage: Bacteria > Bacillota > Clostridia > Oscillospirales > Acutalibacteraceae > RGIG7384. The sequence goes on from CAUCSW010000201.1 coordinate 1,207, forward strand.
AGCCTACGCCGAACGCATCGGTCGTCCTCAGTATGCACGCCAAAAAGTTGTTTCTTGATGCGTCGAGCATACTGTCCTCAATAACGGTGCCCGGAGTGATTATTCTGATAACATCACGACGCACCAAGCCCTTTGCTTCGGCGGGATCCTCTGTCTGTTCGCATATTGCGACCTTATAACCTTTTTCTATAAGTCTGCCTATGTACGCTTCGCAGCTGTGGTAGGGTACGCCGCACATAGGTGCCCGCTCGTTGGTGCCGCAATCCTTCCCGGTAAGTGCAAGATCCAGCTCTTCCGAAGCAGTCTTGGCATCATCATAGAACATCTCATAGAAGTCGCCGACACGGAAGAAAAGAATTGCATCCTTGTTGTTTTCCTTAATACGAAAGTATTGCCGCATCATAGGCGACAGTTCGGTGGTATTCATTCTCAAGCCCCTCGTCACATACAAAAAAAGTTCACCGTCGGCGGCCACCCCGCCGACGACACCCGAAAAACATACCATTAAAATCCGCCGTACGGCATTCAGTCCCCGCCGCAATGTCGGTTCTGCGGCAGAACAAATGCGACAATACTGTCCGCCGACGGTATAAAAGGTCACGCTTCAGTGGCAGCCGCCGCAGGACGAACAATCATGAGTGCAGGAATGATGCAGATCGCAGGTAAGCGGATCCTCGCCCGATATTGCCGCCGAGATTATTGTCTCAATGGCGCTCACCAGCTCGTCAAGCGCCGTTTTTGCAACATTATACTCGGTCATGCTCTGATTTCTCATGACCTTACCGTACGCCTTTCTAAGCTGATCGTTGAGCTCCTTCAGCTTCTCTTCGTCACGGTTTTCTCCATCCTTCTGTATCTCGCGGTCCATAGCCATTTTTGCAATATTGAACTCGCCTATAGCAGCCTGAAGCTCCTCGTCCGCGTCGTTTTTAAGCTTTGCGGAAAGGTATCTCTGGTATCTTTCGTCCTTCTGAATTTCAACACCGAGGTGTCTTGCGGTTTCGATTACATCCATTTTGATTTCTCCTTAATATTTGTTATCTTAATTTATTCATCATCGGTATCGAATGCCGAATTTTTGACCTTTACAAATCCTGACTTGTCACAAAACCTTAAATCAGGTCTCCCTTAAGTGTTCCTTCGGTGTCGGTTATCCTGACACGGGAGAATTCTCCGATCAGCTCATCGCCGCCGCGAAACAGTACCGTTGCGCCTGCCTCGTCCTTGCCCGACAGTATATCTCCGCTCTTTTCCTCGGCAAGCACCCTCACCGTTTTGCCTTCAAGCTCTCGGTTAAGAGACGCGTAAATGCCGTTTTGCACACGCAAAAGCTCTGAAAACCATTTTGACTTTTCCTCCG
>CAUCSW010000202.1 GCA_958445555.1 uncultured Clostridia bacterium
TTAGGCAAACCGACGGTTGCGACCGGCGACATTCACTTCTTAAAAAAGGAAGATGCCGAGATCCGAAAGATACTTATGGCGGGTCAGGATTATTCTGACGCGGAGCTTCAGCCGCCCCTTTATTTCAAGACCACCAACGAAATGCTATCCGATTTTTCATATCTCGGTGACAGAGCCGAAGAGGTGGTCGTCAAAAACCCAGCGATCATTGCCGCATCGGTAGAAAACATCAGGCCGATACCGAAAGGCAGTTATCCGCCGAGCATTGAAGGATCCGAGCAATTATTACGCGATGTCACGACAAAAAAGGCACACGAGGTATACGGCGATCCGCTGCCGGAGATCGTTGAAAAGCGACTGAACCGAGAGCTTGATTCCATTATCGGCAACGGTTATTCGGTCATGTATGTTACCGCTCAAAAGCTGGTTGCAGACTCGGTCGAGCACGGATATCTTGTCGGTTCGCGAGGCTCGGTCGGCTCTTCATTTGTAGCTACCATGGCGGGCATATCCGAGGTTAATCCGCTTGCACCGCACTATGTTTGTCCGAATTGCAAGCATTCGGAATTCATTACCGACGGTTCTATAGGGTCGGGATTCGATCTCCCGCCGAAGGACTGTCCCGTTTGCGGAACGCCTTACAACAGAGACGGGCATGACATCCCGTTTGAGACCTTCCTCGGCTTCAACGGCGACAAGGTGCCCGATATTGACCTTAACTTTGCAAGTGAATACCAGTCAAATTCTCATAAGTTCACAGAGACACTGTTCGGAAAGCAGAATGTTTTTAAGGCGGGAACCATTTCCACCGTTGCGGAGAAAACCGCTTACGGATATGTCAGGAAGTATTTCGAAGAACGCGGGATGTCGGTCAACCGTGCCGAAGAAACGCGTCTTGCGGAAAAGTTGTTCAAGTCCTCAATAAAGCGCACCACGGGTCAGCACCCCGGCGGAATGGTCGTTGTTCCGGGCGATATGGAGGTATATGATTTCTGTCCCATTCAGCATCCCGCGGACGATGCCGAGTCCGACACACTGACTACACATTTCGACTTTCACTCCATTCACGACAATATTCTCAAGCTCGACGAGCTCGGTCATGTTGTTCCTACGATTTACAGATATTTGGAGGAGTATTCGGGCGTGCCGGTCACGAGTGTATCTCTTTCGGACGAGCAGGTCATGAGTCTTTTTGAATCTCCCGCTGCTCTCGGAGTGACAAAAGAGGAGATATACTCGGAAACGGGTACATACTCTTTACCTGAGCTTGGTACCAAGTTTGTAAGAGACATGGTCATTGAGGCTAAGCCGAGGACCTTTTCCGACCTTTTGCAGGTTTCGGGTCTGTCCCACGGAACGGATGTGTGGCTCGGGAACGCTCAGGATCTGATAAGGAACGGAACCTGCACTATATCCGAGGTTATCGGTACCCGTGACAGTATAATGACCTACCTTATTTATCACGGTCTGCCGTCTAAGATGGCTTTTGACATAATGGAGATAGTTCGAAAGGGCAAAGCCAAGCAAAAGCTGACCGATGAATACATTACCGCTATGAGGGAGCACGATGTTCCCGAATGGTACATTGATTCCTGCTTCAAGATCAAATATATGTTCCCGAAAGCTCATGCGGCGGCATATATGATCTCGGCTCTGAGACTCGGGTGGTACAAGGTCCACCGTCCCGTTGAGTATTACTGTGCATACTTTACCGGCAGAAGCGAAGATATTGAGGCCGCCACGATAATTGCGGGCAAGGATGCCGTAAGGCGCAGGATCGCAGAGCTTAAAGACAAGGGAAAGGAAGCATCGGTAAAGGAGACGAGCGTTCTCGAAAACCTTTACATTTTCAATGAGATGCTTTCCCGCGGTATTGAGGTGCTGCCGATCGACCTTTACAAGTCACATTCCAGAAAGTTTTTGCCTGAGGACGGCAAGATGCGTCTACCGTTCACCGCAATGGACGGCACAGGCGAAAAGGCTGCCGAGGCATTGTACGACGCGGTCCATTCGGGCGACGAAGTGATATCGGTCGACGACCTCTGTTCAAGACCGGGTGTTTCGAAGTCGGTCATTGAGAGTCTGCGCGGATACAATGCGCTGGGTGGGCTGCCCGAGACCAATCAGCTCACATTTTTCGGGTTTTGACCGGGACCGACGGGTAATTCTACAGTTGTTTGCAGAATTACTGTTTATAGGTTGCGCGGCACCGAGCAGCCGCGCAGCAGTGAAATGTGAAAACCGCCGACACATCTGTGTCGGCGGTTTTTGTCCGTCATTAAAGCTTTGACAGGTGCCGCCTGTCCGCGGGATTGCGGCGGAGTTAATGAGGTGTTATCTTGCGCTCTTTAATCGTCAAGCTTATTCATTACAAGGCCGGTTATCAGTTTCGGGTAAAAATATGTTGATTTTTGCGGCATTTTTTCACCTGCGGCTGCGACCTCGGCAATCTCGGTGATTCGTGTCGGGTTGAGTATAAAGCAGGCATCGGCACCGCTTTTGACGGCGTTCTCGCCCTCGTCGATATCTCTTGTATATGTCAAATTGATCTGTG
>CAUCSW010000203.1 GCA_958445555.1 uncultured Clostridia bacterium
GAGTAGAGTCGCGGTTTGCCCTTTGCTTTTGCGCCCGCGCAGGGTGCGGGCGCGGCGGAAGAGCTTTTCCGTGCGCTGCCAAAATTGGCAAGTGATAAGTAAAAGTGCATAGTGAAGAAGTAAGGTGTCGGCTCTGCCGACGGAAATCTATACATAACCGCTGCTTTCCTTGAACCCCGCCGCCCACCGCCGCGCACATTCAGCGCGCGCCGACGGGCGGCTTTTTTTATACTCTACTGTGAGTAGAGTCGCGGTTTGCCCTTTGCTTTTGCGCCCGCGCAGGGTGCGGGCGCGGAGGAAGAGCTTTTCCGTGCGCTATCAAACGGCGCGCGACGGCGGGGGCTCAGCTATACACGCCCGCAGGCATAACCCTGCTACCCCACCCCCGCGTGTCGAATTTTGTCGAATTAGAGTGCGCTATATGCGGCGGTACATTTACATATCGCCGTTGTGCCTCCTTTTTGCGGTAGGTAACCCCGTTTGCGCTTATTTGCGTTCGTCGGGGGAGCCAATATCAGGCGCGGCGCGGCGATCGGGCGGTCCGATTTTGCTGTTTTTTTTGTTTTCACGTACCGAATGCGACATAAACCGCCAGAGGATCGGTGGTATATTGTTTTTCGGCTCTGCATTAACAATATGTGTCATGTGCGGCACATCGTGCCTGATATGCACCGTGCCCGACTTATCATACCTAATGCGTCATGCGTCGTGCCCGTCGTTCCCGTTAGTCTTTGCAGTCGCCTTCGTCACCGATGAGCCGAGTGCTGACTGCCTATGGGTCATGCAACCGCTCTGCGCCGCAGCTTTGAAGTGCGGCGTTATGCGGCAACCGAATAACACTGTTTGATAACGGAGGTGTCGCGGATCCCGCCGATATAAGGCGGAATGTGCACATTAAATCGATTTGTCGTTGTCTTGAGCTATGAGATGCAGCAAAATTGTGCAATATGCACAATAAAACATATGTAAAAATTTACTGTGCATTTGATAATATACAAAAAAATCGGTTGAAAAATACAGTGGAAAATGATAATATTAAAATGTGTAAAGATATTAAGCAGGATGTGATGGGATGGAACTGAAAAATCGCCTTGAGCTCTTTGTTTCCGGGCGCGAAACCGCGGCTTATGAATATATGGGCTGCCACCCTGAAAAGCGCGGCGGCAAGTCCGGCTCGGTATTCAGAGTTTGGGCTCCCAATGCCGCATCTGTGTCGGTGACAGGAGACTTCTGCGGCTGGAATACCGAAGTTCACCCGTGCGAGAATATCGGATACGGTGTTTGGGAGGCGTTTGTCGCCGATCTCGGCCGTTATGACAATTACAAATACTGTGTGACATCGCGTGCAGGGAAAAGGGTCTTGAAAAGCGATCCTTATGCTTTTCATGCCGAGACCCCGCCGTCCGATGCCTCCAAGGTATATCCTCTTGATAAATTCAACTGGCATGACGCTGAGTGGACAAAGCGAAGGGAAAACACCGACCTTTACAATTCGCCGATGAATATTTACGAGGTCCACGCAGGCTCCTGGCGCAAAAATCCGGACGGTAGCTGCTTTGACTACGAGCGTCTTGCCGACGAGCTTTCGGAATACGCTCTCGATATGGGTTACACCCACATTGAGCTGATGCCCATCAGCGAATATCCTTTTGACGGTTCCTGGGGCTATCAGGTGTCGGGATATTATGCTCCCACCTCGCGATACGGCACGCCGGACAGCTTTAAAAAATTTGTCGACAAGCTGCATGAAAGGGGACTGGGCGTTATCCTCGATTGGGTCCCCGCCCATTTTCCGAAGGATGAATTCGGTCTGTACCGATTTGACGGTACCGCTTGCTATGAATATGCCGACGAGCGCAAGGGCGAGCATAAAAGCTGGGGCACCGCCGTGTTCGATTTCGGAAGAGGAGAGGTACGCAGCTTCCTTATATCAAACGCTTTATTTTGGTTCAGGGAATATCATGTAGACGGGTTGAGGGTCGATGCGGTCGCGTCGATGCTCTATCTCGATTATGATCGCAAGCCGGGTGAATGGACACCGAACATATACGGCGGCAAGGAGAACCTTGAGGCGATAGAATTTCTCAAAATGCTTAATTCGGCGGTCTTCTCCGAGAGAAAAAATCCCCTGTTGATAGCCGAGGAATCCACCGCATGGCCGATGGTCACAAAGCCGACATATTCGGGAGGTCTGGGCTTTAATTTCAAATGGAATATGGGCTGGATGAACGATATGCTCAGATATTCCTCTCTTGACCCGTTTTTCAGGAAATTCAACCACAATTCGCTGACTTTTTCCTTCTTCTATGCCTTTTCCGAGAACTTTATACTTCCGCTTTCGCACGATGAAGTGGTACACGGCAAATGCTCTATGATAAGTAAAATGCCCGGCGAATACGATGAAAAATTTGCGGGTCTGCGTACATTTTACGCATACATGGCGGCACATCCGGGTAAAAAGCAGTTATTTATGGGTCAGGAGTTTGCGCAGTTCATTGAGTGGAATTATGAAAACC
>CAUCSW010000204.1 GCA_958445555.1 uncultured Clostridia bacterium
GTCGGCGGGCTCAACCCCTCTCGGCTGATTCCAAGCCTGAGCCGTCCCGTCTCGTGTCACTCGGCTTGAGGCAATGCCGCCAGAAAGGTTTCCGCCCGCGCAGATGCGTTATTTGCTCCGACGGTGCCGTATCAGACCTTTTTGAATATGTATATCCGATTCTGATAATCTGCGGTCGGCAGATAACTGAGCCCTGCCTGCATCAGCATATCACCGTGGTAAACGGTGTCACTGCCCTCAAGACGGTAATCGGCATCACCGTCAAGACCGCGAAGGAGTATTTTTTCCACCGGCGCATTCGGGCTTGCTTTAAGGGTCATCACGGTCACTATAACGGTGCCTCCGTCCTCGGAAACAAATTCATTGGACGCGAGAACGCCCTTGTTGGGATCGTAAAGTCGGTAAAGATCACCCTTGTGGAATACCTCTCCGTATTCCTTGTAAAACGCGATCTGTTTCTTGACCTCGGCAAAGTCATCATCACTCAGCTTGCCGAGGTCAAGCTCGTATCCGAGCTGGCCCTGCATAGCCGTGATTCCTCTCGCGGTTATCGGTGTCGTTCTGCCGACCTGATGGTTCGGGACTGCGGAAACATGTGCTCCCATAGTGATGTAAGGATAGCACATGCTCGTTCCGTGCTGGATCACCGAACGCTCGACCGCGTCCGTGTCGTCACTGCACCAAATCTGCGGCATATAGTAGAGAATTCCGCCGTCGTATCGATTCCCTCCGGCACTGCAGCCTTCAAATAAAACATCGGGGAATTCGCTCGTCACGGTGTCAAGAATACGGTAAAGACCGAGAATGTATCTGTGACAAAGCTCTCCCTGACTTTCCGCCGATAACGCCGCAGAACCGAAATTAGTCATATTTCTGTTGCAGTCCCACTTGACATAGCTGATGTCGGTCGACCTCAGCACGGTCCTCAGCGAATTTATAATATAGTCGCAGACCTCTTCCCTTGAAAGGTCAAGCACAAGCTGGTTGCGCCAAAGGGTCCGCTCGCGTCCTTCGGCATGGATGCACCAGTCGGGATGAGCACGGTAAAGATCACTGTCGGGTGACACCATTTCCGGCTCAAACCACAGACCAAACTTCATTCCGAGCCCGCGGATGCGGCTGACGAGATGGTCAAGACCGAGGGGAAGCTTATCCTTGTTGACATACCAATCGCCGAGAGAACTCCTGTCGTCGTTCCGATGACCGAACCAGCCGTCATCAAGCACGACCAGCTCAACACCCGCATCCTTTGCTTTCTCGGCAATGGAGACGATCTTTTCCTCATCGAAATCCATATAAGTCGCTTCCCAGTTGTTTATCAACACCGGGCGCACGGCGTCGCGGAACCTGCCGCGGCAAAGTCTTGTGCGGTAAAGCTTGTGATATATGCGTGACATTCCGCCTATTCCGCAGTCGGAGAAAACAAGCACCGCTTCGGGAGACTGGAAACGGTCGCCTTTTTTAAGCCTGAAGGAGAAATTAAAGGGATTGATACCTATAAATGCGCGGGAGACCTTGTATACATCCGTTTCAACACCGGCAGTGAAGTTGCCGCTGTATATGAGGTTGAATCCGTAAACATCGCCGACGGCCTCATCGGCGCCCTTTCGGGCAAGCGCAAAAAACGGATTGTGCTGAGAGGAGCTCATACCGCGCAGACTGCCTATCTGCTGCATTCCGGTTATGAGAGGGGAGCGTTCTACCACTCTTTCTTTTGCCCATACACCCTCAAGATGAATAAAATCAAGGTCGGCGGTGTCAAAATCGACCGTAGCCGAGAGCAGTCCCGTAAGATCAAAGGCGTCGTCGCCGCGATTGACGACAAGCACGCTTCTCGTTATCGCGTTGAGCTCCTCGAATACCGTGTATCTTAAAGTTACTTCAACACCGGTGAGATCGTCGCGAAGCAGAATGTCAAGACTCGTCGCCTCACTGTCATCTTCCACATATGTTGCAGGCAGCCCATCAAGAGGGCGCTTGCCCCGATATATCTCGTGAGAGACATACCGAAAATCCGAGATCACGGTACCGTTCTTATACTTTGCGTGAAAGCAGGGAATGCGCAGGTCGGGATTGCCGAAGGTCGAAAACTCCATCGGCGCAGAGTCGGAAGAAAATGAGTTTTCCAAATCGTTTAATGCCGACATAGTGCGGACAGTCGCTGCGACAGAAGGAAAGCACTTGATGTCGGCAACAGGTCCGCGCAGCTTTTTTCCCCAATAGAGATGTACCGGATACTTACCTGCGTAAAACGCAAATATATAGCTCGTCTTTTCGGTCGTCAGGTGAAAGAGCATTTTTTCTTTTTCAAAGTAAATCATAAATATGCCAGCCTTTTTGCAAAATCACCCGCAAACGCACTTTGGGCTTGCGAGTGATTTTTATAATATTTAACTCTAATTGCAATTGCCCCATGATCAGATGGGCTGGGCGTAGAACGCCTCGGTCGGGTACCCGATCAGCTTTTCCTCAGGCACGCCGCACTCAAGATCTTTGAATGTGATTGTT